>NZ_JBHWLY010000048.1:0-45896 GCF_042730435.1 Nocardioides sp. NPDC059952
AGTCTATGCGACCTGGTTGCTCACACACCGTAAACACCCCCCCCCACAACTCGACCTGCCAGACTGTCCGCGTGACCGAGCCCTTCCGCATCGCCCTGCTGATCGACGCCGACAATGCCCCCGCGTCCAAGATCGACGCGATCCTGAACGACCTGGCCGAGTACGGCGAGGTGACGATCCGGCGGGCCTACGGCAACTGGACCAAGTCCGAGCTCAAGGGCTGGATCGAGGAGCTGCACGATGCCGCGATCCGGCCGATGCAGCAGTTCGACCTGACCGCGCACAAGAACGCCTCCGACATGGCGCTCGCGATCGACGCCGTCGAGCTGCTGCACGCGGCGATCCCGGACGCGTTCGCGCTGGTCTCCTCCGACTCCGACTTCACGCCGCTGGTGCACTACCTGCGGGAGAAGGGGCGCGCGGTCTACGGCTACGGCCGGGAGAAGACGCCGGCGCCGTTCAAGAGCGCCTGCACCCGGTTCACCGTGGTGGAGAAGCTCGGCGGCTCCGAGGAGGAGACCGACGCCGACGCCGAGGCCGGCGCCACGCCTGCCCGCAAGCCGTCCTCGGCGACCTCGGGGCAGCTGCTGAAGCGCAACGCCCGGCTGATCCAGCTGCTGCGCAACTCCATCGCCGCGGCCGCCGACGACGACGGCTGGGCCCTGGTCGGAACGGTCGTCTCGCGCATCCGCAACCAGTCCTCCGAGGACCCGCGCAACTACGGGTACGCCACCTGGACCAAGCTGATCAAGGCGATCGACCTGTTCGAGCTCAAGGACGAGGGCACCTCGGCGATCGCGGTCAGCGACAAGCGCACGAAGAAGTGACGTACGTCTGCTAGGCCGCGTCCGCGGCGCGGTCCCGGTCGGTTGCCTTCTTCGGCTTCGGGCGGGTGCAATCGATCCCCTGGGGCACCGACCCGTTGAGGTGCTTCAGCGCGGCCTTGAAGTCGCGGCAGCGCTCGGTGTCCTCCTCCTTGTTGCGCGGGTAGCCGATCGCCGCGTTGACCGCGCCCATGTCGAGAGCGTCGGCGAGCGGGTTGATGTCGCGGGCGACGGTCCAGTACCACCGCGAGATCGGCGCGCTGTAGTCAAGCGAGCGGGCGAGCTCGGGGCGGCGGCGCAGGTCGATGTCGAAGTAGGCGCCGGCATCGGAGTAGTTGGCCTCGCCGGTCAGCTGGATGTAGCCGCGGCCGGCGTACTTCCGCTTGTCGTGGGGGCCCTTGGCGTCGTGGTGGAAGGAGCTCTCGTTGGCGAGGGTGGTCAGATACGCGGCCTGGCGGTAGGCGCTGGTGATGTCAGCGTCGGCCATGGCGCGGTTGAGGCTCGGCAGCCCGGTCTCGACGGTCCGTCGGTCGCCGACCTTCTCGCCGAACATGGCGACCAGATCGGCATACGTGACCGATGTCCGCGCCGGTGCTGCACCAGCGCTCGGGGATACGGGGACAGCGAGAAGGGTGGCCGAGATCGACGCTGCGACAAGGCCGAGAATCCTGTGGCGCATGGGGACAGAGTGACTGCTCATCGGCGATCCCGCAAGCGGCCCCTGCCAGGCATAAGATGATGCCACTCAATCAACACACGCCGTGGTGGGGGAAGCCGGTCGAATCCCGGCGCTGACCCGCAACCGTAGGCCCGAGCACCGAGAGTGTCCTGGGCGAGCCGGAGCACCTGCCGACGGACGCGTACTGACCTGACGCTGTCGTGGAAAGCAGCGGGTCGGCCCTGGGCCTTCCCGACGAACAGCGCGGAAGGAACCATGAAGAAGACCGTCCTCGGTGGCATCGCCGCCGCCCTCGCCCTCACCTCGCTCGCCGGCTGTGGCGAGAAAGCCATCGAGGAGGGGGAGAAGTCCACCTACGACGCCAAGGTGTCGACCTCGGTGGCCGACTGGCTCGTGGCCCAGGCGCCGGAGGGTGTTGCCCACAACGCGCAGTACGGCACCGACGACTTCGGGCTCAGCGCCGACATCGGGATCGCGCTGGCAGAGGTCGGCGGCTACGACGAGGAGCTCTCCACGATCGCCTCGGCCGTGATGGACAACAAGAAGGCCTACACCTCGCCCGGATTCGGCACCGTCACCTCGGCGGGGGCCACCGCGAAGGCGCTGGTCCTCCAGCAGAACGTGGACGCCTCCGACCCCGATCTGCTGAAGCAGCTCGAGGGCACGGTCGCCGCCAACGGCCGCATCGCCGACAAGCTCGACCCCAAGAACAAGGAGGCGGCCGACTACTCCAACACCATCGGACAGTCGTACGCCGTGTGGGCGCTGAACAACGCCGAGAGCAAGAAGGCCGCGGCCGCGACGGAGTTCCTGGCCGGGCAGCAGTGCGAGGAGGGGTGGTTCCGGGTCACTTTCGCTGCCGACCCCACCGCCGCCGACCAGACCTGCGACGCCGACCCGAAGGCCGTCCCGGACGCCGACGCCACCGCGTTCGCGCTGATCGCCCTGTCCGGTGTGGCATCGCCGGAGGCGGAGAAGGCCGTCGAGTCAGGCGTGGAGTGGCTCAAGGAGACCCAGGCGAAGGACGGCTCGTTCAAGGCCGCCACCGGCAACATCGCCAACTCCAACACCACCGGCCTGGCCGGGTGGGCGTTCGGGCGCGCCGGTGAGACCGAGGCCGCGGAGAAGGCCGCGACCTGGGTCGCCGACCACGTCGTGACCTGTGGCGACGACGCCGGCGCGGTGGCCTACGACGATGCCGCTCTGACCGAGGGCAACACCAAGGGGCTGACCAAGGAGTCCGAGGGGATGTATCGCCTCGCGGCCGCTCAGGCGCTGCCGTCGCTGGTCTTCCTGCCCAAGGACGCGACCGCGAAGAGCTCGTGCTGATCCTGCGGTCCTCGTTGGTGGCCCTGGCGATCCTTGCCGGGGCCACCGCACCCGTCCTCACGCCCGTCTCCGCATCCGCTGCCGCTGTCGCCGTCTCCGAGGGGTGCGACGGCGTCACCGTCGTCGTCGAGCCCAACGCGCTGGGCGGCGACCCCGAGGTGACCTGTGTCCAGCCCGGGGAGGGCGACACCGGCGCCGACCTCTTCGAGAAGGCCGGACACCCACTCACCTATGTGACCTCGATGCCCAGCGTCGTATGTCGCGTCGACGAGCGACCGAAAACCGCCGGTTGCGCCCAGATGCCGCCTGCCGACGCGTACTGGTCGCTGTGGATCACCGACGATTCGGGGGCCTGGAGCTACGCCTCCAGAAATGTTACCGAAATCAGCGTGACCTCCGGGCAGGGTGTTGCGTTCACGTGGATAGACGACGATGTCGTTACCGCTCCGGCGACGGAGCTTGGGGATGCTGTGGGGGCGCCCTCAAGCCCGTCGCCGGAGTTATTTCCGGAGGAATCGACAGATCCGGCCTCGGGGGCCGAGCATCTGCCCGCCTGGGTCGCACCCGCGGGGATCCTCGCGCTCTTCACCGTCGCCGGAGTCGTGTGGTGGCGACGACGATGAGCGAGCTCTTCCGTGAGGCTGCGGTCGCCCGCCTGCCCCGTGATCTGCACCCCGTCGCCTGGTGGGTGTGGGCGATCGGCATGGCTGCGTACGCCTCCTTCACCACCAATCCGTTGCTGCTCCTGCTCGTGGTGGGGGTCGTGTCGGTCGTGGTCGCTGCGCGCCGCGGTGAGCAGCCGTGGGCGAAGGCGTTCCGGCTCTACGTCGGCCTCGCGGTGTTCATCGTCGTGACCCGGGTGCTCTTCCGGGTGCTTCTGGGCGCCGTGCCGGGTCACGTGCTCATCGACTTTCCCGAGATCCCCCTCCCGGAGTGGGTGCTGGGGATCCGGCTGCTCGGGCCGCTCACCCGGGAAGCGCTGCTGGCCGGCCTCTACGACGGGATGCGGCTGGGTGTCATCGTGATCTGCGTCGGCGCGGCCAACGCACTGGCGAACCCGAAGCGGCTGCTGCGCTCGCTTCCGCCGGCGCTCTACGAGGTCGGCACCGCTGTCGTGGTCGCCGTGACGGTGCTGCCGCAGCTGGCCGAGTCGGTGCAGCGGGTGCGTGCCGCGCAACGGCTGCGCGCCGGTGCGACCGGGAAGGTCAAGCGGCTGCGGCGCTTCCTGGTGCCGGTGCTCGAGGACGCCCTTGAGCGGTCGATGGCGCTGGCGGCGGGGATGGACACGCGCGGCTACGGGCGTACGGCCGGCGTCCCGGTCGCCACCCGGCGGATCACCTCGGTGCTCATGCTGGTCTCGCTCGTCGGGCTCTGCGCCGGTGTCTACGCGGTGCTGGACGGCACCACGCCCGGGTGGTTGGCCGTCACCATGCTGAGCCTGGGCGTCGGCACCGCGGCCGGAGGGCTGGCGCTCGCCGGCCGCCGGGTGACGCGGACCGTCTACCGGCCCGACCGATGGCGCTGGCCGGAGGTCGTGGTGGCGACGAGCGGGATCGTGGTCGGCGCCGTGGGCTGGTGGATCGCCCGTGATCAGGTCCCGGTCGCCTTCCCAGGAGTGAGCACCGTGCCGCCCGTCACGCTGAGCGCCATGCTGGGTGTGCTCGTCGGGCTGGTCCCGGCCGTCGCCGCCCCGCCACCGGCATCATCGCTCGTCCACGAGGAGGCAGTCGCATGATCGACCTGCGAGGCATCACGTTCACCCCGCCGGACTCCTCCGAGCACGTGCTCAAGGACGTCGACCTCACCATCGAGGAGGGCGAGCTGCTGCTCGTCTCCGGTCCGACCGGCTCGGGGAAGTCGACGCTGCTCGGTGTGCTCGCCGGCCTGGTGCCGCGCTTCTCCGGCGGCGTGCTCGACGGTGACGTCCTGCTGGACGGGGCCTCGATCGTCCACAGCCCGCCGCGCGAGCGCGCCGGGATCATCGGCTACGTCGGGCAGGACCCGGTGGCCGGGTTCGTGACCGACACGGTCGAGGAGGAGCTCGCCTACGGGATGGAGCAGCTCGGCCTCGCGCCGGCGACCATGCGGCGCCGGGTGGAGGAGACCCTCGACCTGCTCGGCATCGCCGAGCTCCGGCAGCGGTCGCTGCGGGAGCTCTCGGGAGGGCAGCAGCAGCGCGTCGCGATCGGCTCGGTGCTCACCACCCACCCCCGCGTCGTCGTGCTCGACGAGCCGACCTCCGCCCTCGACCCCACCGCCGCCGAGGACGTGCTCGCCACCATCACCCGGCTGGTGCACGACCTCGGCACCTCCGTCGTGCTCGCCGAGCACCGCCTCGAGCGGGTCGTACCCTTCGCCGACCGCATCGCGCTCCTCGTCGGCGACGGCTCCGTCGCCGTCGGCGACCCTGCCGAGGTCCTGGAGACCTCACCCATCGTGCCGCCGCTCGTCGAGCTCGGCCGCGAGCTCGGCTGGTCGCCGCTGCCGCTGACCGTGCGGGACGCCAAGCGGAAGGCGAGAGGTGTGGCGCTTGCTGACCGTGTTGGTCTCGACACGCCCCCACCGCCCAGCGGAGCCGGCGGCTCGACCAGCGCACTCACCGTCACCCGAGGACGTACGCCGGTCCTGCACGACGTCTCGATCGAGCTGCCCGCGGGGCGGGTGACGGCGCTGATGGGACGCAACGGGTCGGGCAAGTCGACGCTGCTGTGGACGCTGCAGGGGACCCAGAAACGGCTGGCCGGGTCGGTCGCCGTGGCCGGCAAGGATCCGGCGGCCCTCGACCCGGAACGGCGGCGCGCCCTCGTCGGGCTGCTGCCGCAGACCGCGGCCGATCTGCTCTACCTGGAGACGGTGGCCGAGGAGTGCGACGCCGGTGGCCCACGGACCCGGGAGATCCTGGACAGCCTCGTCCCTGGCATCCCCGACGACCAGCACCCGCGCGACCTCTCCGAGGGCCAGCGCCTGGCGCTGGCACTGTCGCTGATCCTCAGCGCCGACCCTCCGGTCGTGCTCCTCGACGAGCCCACCCGCGGCCTCGACTACACCGCCAAGCAGGCCCTCTCGGAGATCCTTCGCGACCTCACCGGAGCCGGTAAGACGGTCCTGGTGGCGACCCACGACGTCGAGTTCGTCGCCGAGGCCGCCGACGACGTGGTGGTGCTCGCCGACGGCGAGGTGGTCTCCGCCGGTGACGTACGCACCGTCACGGCCGAGTCGCCCGCGTTCGCGCCCCAGGTGAGCAAGGTCTTCGGCCCGGGCCGGCTGACCGTACGCGAGATCGTCGAGGCGGTGGGCGAGGGATGATCAGGTTCTCGCCCCGCACGGCGGTCCTGCTCGCGATCATCTCCGTGGCCGGGCTGATGATGTTCGGGTGGCCGCTGCTGCTCCACGGCTACGACCGGGTGCAGCCGCCGTTCATCTTCCTCGCGCTTCTGCCGCTGATGCTGGTGGTGCTGCTGAGCGAGCTCTCCACGGGCGGGATCGACACCCGGATGATCGCGGTCCTCGGCGTGCTCAGCGCGATCGAGGCCGTCCTGCGCGCCGTCTCCGCCGGCACCGGCGGGGTGGAGCTGGTCTTCTTCATGCTCATCCTCGGCGGCCGGGTCTTCGGTCCGGCCTTCGGGTTCGTCCTCGGCTGCACCAGCCTGTTCGTCGCCGCGCTCGTGACCGCCGGCGTCGGACCGTGGCTGCCCTACCAGATGATCGGCGCCGCCTGGGTGGCGATGGGGGCCGGACTCCTGCCGCGGGCGAGCGGCCGCCGGGAGATCGGGTTGCTGGCGGCGTACGGGGTCTTCGCCTCGTACGCCTACGGGCTCCTCCTCAACCTGCAGGGCTGGCCGCTGCTCACCGGCGTCACGGTGCCCGGCGCGAGCGGCAACCTCTCCTACGAGCCGGGTGCCGAGTTCAGCGAGAACCTGGCGACGTTCCTGCGCTACACCCTGGTGACCTCGACCAGCAGCTGGGACACCGTGCGCGCGATCACCACCGCGGTCGCCATCGCCCTGCTCGGGCCCGCCGTGCTCGCCACCCTGCGCCGCGTCGCCCGTCGGGCCACGGTCACCGGGGTCGTGCGCTCGACAGGCTCGACCACCGGCTAGATCACACGCGCCGGTGCTCGGCGACCCGGGCGAGAAAGGCGAGCAGCAGCTGGTGGACCCGGTCGGGCTGCTCCATCTGTACGAAGTGGGTGCCCTCGAGCTCGACGTAGGTGCCGTTCTTGACTCCGGCGGCGACCCGCGACATGTGGCGCGAACCTGCGATGAGGTCGCGGGTGCCCGCGACCAGCACGACCGGCACCTTGATCCGGCGCAGCGAGACCGAACGGCGCTGCGAGGTGCGCAGCGCGAGGTGGAAGTACCACTCGACCGGGGTGGTCAGGAACTCGGCCAGCGCCGCCGCGGCGAGCTCGGGATCCGGGACCTTGCCGATCAGGCCGGCCTTGGAGAACACCTCGATCGCCCGCGGACCGAGGTCCAGGCGCGCAGCCAGGGGAGTGATCAGGGAGCCGGTGCGACGCAGCACCCTCGAGGCCGTGCGGGTCACGATCGCGGCTGCAGGGGCCGGCAGCCGTAGCGGTCCCAGCATCGACTTGAACGTGTCACCGGGCACCCCGGCGACACCGAAGACGCCGGAGACCCGCTCGGGATGGTCCGCGGCCAGCTCGAACGCGGTGTTGACCCCGATCGACCAGCCCATCACGACCGGCCGGGAGAGCGCGAAGGCGTCCATCACTGACAGCGCGTCCTCCGCGAAGTGCCTCGAGGTGGTCTGCTCCGGGTCCTTCGGCCGCGCCGAACCGGAGGTGCCACGGTGTTGCCAGGAGACGACGCGTACGCCGCACGAGGTGTGCAGCAGCGCCGGCCAGTTCCACGGGCTGGTGCCGAGGCCGTTGCACAGCAGCACCGTCGGCCCCTCGATCACGCCCTCGGGGTCGTTGGTCCAGGCACGGATCAAGGTGCCGTCGTCGGAGAGCACGTCACGGAACGCGACCGTCGACTCGGCCATCGCCCGCGGAACACTCATGCCGACATTCTCTCCGAAGCGAGCAGCTGGAGATAGTTCTGTACGTCCTCACGCTCGGCACGCCGCAGCAGGATGGCCTCCTCGGCGGCCTTGGCGTTGTGCCGGGCGACGAGCTGGGAGGTCACCGGCCAGGCGAGCAGCAGCTGGATCGGTCGTAGGAACGGGCCGACCATTCGCCCCGCGGTGCGTGCGGCGAGGAGGGCGGCCACCTGGGCGACGGCAGGGGTGTGTACGGGTGCGGTGATGGTCGACAACGGAGCAACTCCAAGGACAGGCGGCGGACCGGGCGGCGGAGGGGGAGTTGTCACCAAACTGTAGTGACCCCGACGTTCGGAGTCAGTGACGTTCCGATGTCGCTTGTGTGAAACGCCCCACTACACCGGGGTCGACTCCGCCGGCACGTGATGCTCGGGCTTCCCGGTGCGGGTCGCTCCCGCGGAGGCCACCACGACGCAGGCGATCGCCAGCCACTGCAGGACCGAGAGTCCCTCGTGGAGGATCAGGATCGCGGCCAGAGCGCCGGCGGCCGGCTCCAGCGACATCAGGATCGCGTAGAGCCCCGACTTGATCGAACGCAGGGCGACGAGATCGAGGGAGTAGGGGATCACCGACGACATCAGGCCCACGATCAGCCCGACCAGCCACACGTGCGGAGAGCCGAGCCCGTCCGCGTACGCCATCGCCGCAGGTGTCAGGGCCACCGCCGCGACGGTGGAGGCCAGGGCGAGCCCGTCGAGCCCCTCCCAGCGGGCGCCGGTCGCCTTCGACAGCACGATGTACGCAGCCCAGCAGACCCCTGCGAGCAGCGCGAAGAGCACGCCCACGACCGAGATCCGGCCGGGCTCGAGACCGAGCAGCACGACCCCCGCTGCTGCCAGCGCTACCCAGACCAGGTCGCGGGCCCGACGCGATGTGACCAGCGCGATCGTGAGCGGACCGATGAATTCAATGGTGACCGCGATCCCGATCGGGAGCCGGGCGAAGGACTGGTAGATGGCCCAGTTCATCAGCCCGAGCGAGGCCCCGAAGGCGACCACGACCAGCCAGTCGCGGCGCGAGAGACCGCGAACCCTGGGCCGGGTGATCGCCAGCAGGATCAGCGCGGACAGCGTCAGCCGCAGCCACACCATGGCCGTCGGGGTGACCTCGTCGAAGAGCGACTTCGCGAAGGTCGCGCCGACCTGCACCGACGCGATCCCGATCAGAACCAGAACGACCGGGTGGGCCAGCCTCGCCCGGAAAGAGGAAGCTATGACCACCCGGTCAGTCTAGAACCACGTAAAGACCCGCTAGTGCGCCGAGTCCGTCTGCGAGACGTTGGACAGGTTGGTGGCCTTGTTGGCCTCCTCAGCGAGCCGCTCGGACCCGCGCACGGAGTCGTTCGGGATCGTGGCGTGCTCGGTGTGGTCCTGCTCGTAGATCTCCGGCGGGATCGGCGGGGGCACGGTGGCGGTGATCCGCGATCCGTCGGGGCGGATGCCGCGGTGCGGCTCCTCGTCGATGTGGGCGCCGATCCGCGGTCCCTGGTCGGCGAGCGGCACGATGACCGGCGATCCCTTCGAGACCACGAACTCCTCCCCGCGGACGCTGATCGGGATGTCGAACTCCTCGCCCGGGGTGTCCACGACGGTGAACACGATCTGGTCCCGGGTGACGGCGACCTGCATCCGGGTCGAGTGCCACTGCACCCGGAAGACCAGCGAGCCCCACTCCACCGGCAGGCGCGGGTCGAAGGAGAGCTTGCCGTCGTAGTCGCGCATCCCGCCGAAGCCGAACGCGAGCCCGCCCCACACACCCCCGGTGGAGGCGATGTGCATCCCGTCGACGGTGTTGCCGTGCATGTTGTGGAGGTCGACGTAGAGCGCGTCGTAGAAGTAGCGCAGCGCGTCGTCCTGGTAGCCCACCTCGGCCGCCACGATCGACTGCACGACCGCCGACAGCGTCGAGTCGCCGGTGGTGATCGGGTCGTAGTACTCGAAGTCGGCCCGCTTCTCCTCGGGGGTGAACCGGTTGCCCTGCTGGAAGAGGGCGAGCACCACGTCGGTCTGCTTGAGCACCTGGAACCGGTAGATCACCAGCGGGTGGTAGTGCAGCAGCAGGGGACGTACGTCGTCGGGGGTGTTGGGCAGGTCCCACACCTCGCGGTCGAGGAAGTTGTCGTCCTGCGGGTGGATGCCGAGCCCCTCCTCGTAGGGGATGTGCATCGCGGCGGCGCAGCGACCCCACTCGTCGACCTCGTCGGGGGAGATGTCGAGCCGGCCCATGACCTGCGCATACTCGCGCGGGTAGTCCGCCCGGAGCATCTCGATGGTCTCGACGGCCTTCTCCAGGTTGTAGCGGGCCATCACGTTGGTGAACAGGTTGTTGTTGACCACCGTGGTGTATTCGTCCGGCCCGGTCACCCCGTGGATGTGGAAGGACGGCTCGCCGTTGTGGCGCCAGAAGCCGAGATCGGCCCACATCCGCGAGGTCTCGACCAGGATGTCGACGCCCTCACGGATGAGATAGCCGATGTCACCGGTCGCGTAGACGTACTTCATCAGCGCGAAGGCGATGTCGGCATCGATGTGCACCTGCGCGGTGCCGGCGGCGTAGTAGGCCGAGGCCTCCTGCCCGTTGATGGTGCGCCAGGCGAACAGCGCACCCTTCGCGGCCATCTCCAGCGCCCGCTGCCTGGCCGCGGGAAGCATCACCGAGCGGGCGTGCATCACGTTGCGGGCGACCTCGGGCTGGGTGTAGCAGAGGAACGGGACGACGTAGCACTCCGTGTCCCAGAAGTAGTGCCCCTCGTAGCCGGAGCCCGTGACGCCCTTCGCGGGGACGCCGAGCCCGTCGGTGCGCGCCGTCGCCTGGGCCAGCGAGAACAGGTTGAACCGGATCGCCTGCTGGGCCGCGGCGATGTCCTCGGCGTCGTCTTCTGCGGCGGCGGAGATCTCGACGTCGGCGGCGGACCAGAACTCGTCGTACCAGTTGCGCTGGTCGCGCTCGAAGTGGCCGACGCCCAGCCGGATCGCCCGGTCGAGCGTACGTCCGCAGCGATCTGCCAGCTCGCGCACCGGCACCCCGCGGGAGGTGTGGTACGTGACCGTCTTCTGCACCCGCAGCGTGCTGCCCTCGGTCGCGTCGACCCTGAAGACCGTCTTGGCCAGGTCGTCCTCGGCACGGACGACGGTCTCGACCGGGTCCGGCGTGTCGATCTGGTGGGCGGCGCTGACCGCGATCGTCATCCCCGAGTTGGCGCACCGGTAGCCGAGGGTCATCTGCTCCTCGTCGGCGACCGACATCTGCGGGAGCAGGACCCGGGTGTCGAAGGCGGAGGCCTTGCGCGGGTCCATGCCCTCGCCCAGCGCCGCCGACGGCACGTGGTACTCGTCCTTGCCGTCTTGCCGGTTGAGCAGCTGGGAGGAGATCACGATCGGCGCCGCGCCGCTGAGCATCGTGATCTCCAGGGTCTGGATCGAGAGGTGCCGCTGCGTCATCGACACCATCCGGGTCGACTTGATCGCGACCCGCTTGCCCGAAGGCGTACGCCACACCAGGTGCCGGCGCAGCACACCCTCGCGGAAGTCGAGCACCCGCTCGTACTCCTCCAGGTCGGAGGTGCCGAAGGTCAGGGGTTCGTCGTCGACGTAGATCTTCATGATCTTGGCGTCGGGGGCGTTGACGATGGTCTGGCCGGTCTTGGCGAAGCCGTAGGCGTTCTCGGCATGGCGGATCGGCCAGGTCTCGTGGAACCCGTTGATGAAGGTGCCGTGCGCGTAGGTCGGGCGACCCTCCTCGGGAGTGCCGCGCATGCCGAGATAGCCGTTGGCGACGCTGAAGATCGTCTCGGTCAGGCCGAGGTCGTCGGGGGAGTAGCTGGTCTCCACCAGCCGCCACGGGTCGATGGGGTAACGGGCCCGGTCCAGGGGGTTCGGGCCGACGTTGGTTCTCACTGCTGTGCTCCTTGAGCAGGGACGAGTTCGTCGAGATCGGAAACGACAAGACCGGCGCCGGCGGCCGTGAGGGTGTCGTGGCCGGCGCCACGATCCACCCCGACGACCAGCCCGAAATCGCCTGCCTTGCCGGCGCGCACCCCGGAGACGGCGTCCTCGAGGACGACGGCTTCGCTCGGGGTGGCTCCGAGGACCTTACCGGCGTAGACGAACGTGTCCGGTGCAGGCTTGCCGGGCAGGCCGAGCTCATCTGCGACGGCGCCCGACACGACCGTCTCGAACCGGTCCAGCAGCCCGGCCGCCTTCAGCACGGTCGGCGCGTTGACCGACGACGACACCACCCCGAGCCGGACGTCGAGCGTGGCGAGATGGTCCAGGAACCGCACCGAACCCGGATAGGCCTCGACGCCGTCGCGCTCGAGCACCAGGTTGAAGGCGTTGTTCTTCCGGTTGCCGAGTCCACACACGGTCTCGAGCTCGGGCGCGTCGTCCGGGGTGCCCTCGGGAAGCGTGATGTCGCGGGAGGCGAGGAAGTCACGGACGCCGTCGTAGCGCGGCTTGCCGTCGACGTACGCGAAGTAGTCCTGGTCGGTGTAGGCCGGCGCCCCCGGGGTCTTCTCCTGCAGGTAGGCGTTGAACATCTCCTCCCAGGCACGCATGTGCACGACCGCGGTCGGCGTGATCACGCCGTCCAGGTCGAAGAGGATCGCGGTGAACGTCTCCCAGGCAACAGGTCTGGTCATGACTTCAGGCTAGGGGCTGGGCAGCTCAGGCCGAAGAACCCGGGCCCGCCCGGTGCCCCCGACGCGCGATGTTTTCCCTCGACGTCCTGTCGCCGAAATCTCCTGGCCACAGACGACGACCGGGTGGATGCTGGAGTGCATGGGTACGCAGCTGCTGGTCGGGACCCGGAAGGGTCTGTGGATAGGGCGCTCGGACGACGCCCGGCAGGACTGGGATTTCACCGGTCCGCACCATGACATGGAGGAGATCTACTCCGCCATGATCGAGCCCGGGACCGGGCGAGTCCTTGCCGGATGCTCCTCGCTATGGCTGGGTGCGCTGGTGCGCGCCTCCGCCGACGGTGGCGAGACCTGGACCGAGACCTCGATGTCGTTCCCCGAGGACGTCGACGCGAGCCTGGCTCGGGTCTGGCAGCTCCAGCCGGGGCTACCGGAGGGCACGATCTGGGCCGGCGTCGAGCCCGGCGCGATCTTCCGCTCACGCGACGCCGGCGCGTCCTTCGAGCTGGTGCGCGGGCTGTGGGACCACCCGCACCGCACCGAGTGGAACGAGGGGTTCGGCGGGCAGGCGTTCCACACGATCCTGCCGCACCCGACCGATCCTGACTCGGTGACCGCGGCGATCTCGACCGGCGGCGTCTACCAGACCTCGGACGGTGGCGAGACCTGGGAGGCGCGCAACAACGGCATCATCGCCGTCTTCCTGCCCGAGGGGCAGCAGTATCCCGAGTTCGGCCAGTGCGTCCACAAGGTCGCCCGTCACGCCTCCCGCCCCGAGCGGCTCTTCCTGCAGAACCACGGCGGCGTCTACCGCTCCGACGACGAGGGCGTCTCCTGGAAGTCGATCGCCGACGGCCTGCCCACCGACTTCGGCTTCGCGATGGTCGTCCACCCGCAGGAGCCCGACACGATCTTCACCTTCCCGATCGGTGCCGGCGAGTCCCGCTACCCGCCGGAGGCCAAGCCGATCGTGTGGCGCTCGCGTGACGCCGGTGACCACTGGGAGGCGCTCGACAAGGGCCTGCCCGACCACTTCTACGTCGGGGTCATGCGCGACGCGATGTGCGCCGACGACCACGAGGTGGCCGGTGTCTACTTCGGCGCCCGCAACGGCTCCGTCTGGGCCTCCGCCGACGCCGGCGAGACCTGGCGCGAGATCCTCCGCGACATCCCCGATGTGATGGTGGTCAGGGCCGCGAAGATCTGAGGCGCACGGATCCCTAGCGTGTTGCCGTCCTCGATGCGGCCGGTCGAGGCTGCACAGGATCCTTGGTCTGGGGGCATGCTGGATGTATGGGATGCCACTGGCTCACCGCCGTGCTCGTATGCGCGCTGTCCGCCTGTGGCGCCGGCACACCAGTCGGGTCCTCAACGACGCAGGCCCCTCCTTCGCCCTCGTCGGTTCCGGCGCCCACCTTTGCTGCAGAGCCGCGAGTGCGGCTGACCGTCGTCGGGGATCTGATGCTGACCCGCGGGGTGCCCGATGCGGCGGCGGCGCTGGCTCCGATGCAGGCGCGCTTGGCAGGCGCTGACATCACCGTAGGCAATCTCGAGTCGACGTTGTCGAAAGCAGGGAGTCCGACTCAGGGTGGGGATTCCTTCGGTGCTGGGCCGGAGGTGCTGCGGCCTCTGCGGGAGGCTGGTTTCGATGCGATCTCGTTGGCGAACAACCACACAGGTGACTTCGGCGACCGGGCGCTGACGCAGACGGTCGGGGCGTTATCGGGGGCGGGGATCATGCCGTTCGGGGCAGGGCGGGATCTCGACGCGGCTGCCCGGCCGGCCGTGGTGGAGAGAGCCGGGATCACCTTCGCGTTCCTGGGGTTCAACGCGATCGGCGAGACGCCCCGGGCGAAGAGGAGCGACCCGGGCGCCTTCTCGGTGCGGATGCCGCCACGTACGGGTCCTCTCGTCGATGCCGACCTGCGCCGGGTCGAGCGGGAGGTCCGAGCCGCCGAGAAGGTTGCCGACGTCGTGGTGGTGCTGCCGCACTGGGGTACGCAGTACACCCATCGCCCCGAGGCAATCCAGCGCCATGTCGCCCGTCGTCTCGTCGCTGCCGGGGCGGATCTTGTCGCCGGCGGCCACCCGCACTGGGTCCAGCCGCTCGAGCGGGTCGGCGGCGTACCGGTCATCCACTCGCTCGGAAACTTCGTCTTCGACATGGACTTCATGTCCCAGACGATGGAGGGCGTCGTTCTCGAGGCGACCTTCCGCGGCGCCATGCTGGAGGATCTGAACCTCGTGCCCTACCGGATGGATCCCGAGACGTTTGCTCCACGCGTGGTGGGCGGTCGTGAGGCGGCCCGGATCCTTGGGCAGGCGAGGCCATGATCCGTCGCATCGCGTTCGCGGCCGGGTCCCTGCTCGTCCTCACCGGGTGCGGTGAGGCGCCACCGACCCCCGAGACCTCTCCGGCAACCACCGCGACCGCGCCGGCCACCGCGTCCAAGCCCTCGCCCACCCCGAGCGGGACCCAGGCCGCCCCGCCATTGACGCCCGAGCAGCTACGCGTCGGGACAGCGACCGACGCCGTACGCCATCTGGCGGGGGAGATCGGCCCGAGACCCGGGACGTCGCCCGCTTACCATCGAGCCGCAGCCTGGGTCGAGGGACAGCTGGAAGGGTTCGGCTGGCAGGTGCAACGACAGCGGTTCCAGACGCCTGCTGGAGTCTCGTGGGGCATCCCGGTCAGCGCGGGGGAGTCGGTCAACCTGGTCGCCGCCAGAGGAGACGTACGCCCCGGGCAGCCGTGGCTCCTGGTCGGTGCCCATCTCGACACCGTCCC
The DNA here is from genome assembly GCF_042730435.1 of Nocardioides sp. NPDC059952. Taxonomy (NCBI): domain Bacteria; kingdom Bacillati; phylum Actinomycetota; class Actinomycetes; order Propionibacteriales; family Nocardioidaceae; genus Nocardioides; species Nocardioides sp. NPDC059952. The sequence goes on from NZ_JBHWLY010000048.1 coordinate 15,324, forward strand.
GCAGGCACCGGGTGCGGAGGACAACGCGTCCGGCGTGGCTGTGCTGCTGGCGATCGCCGAGACGGCCGCAGGACGGTCGACGAGGGTGCCGGTGCGGTTGGTCGTCTTCGGCTCCGAGGAGCCGCGAGGCGAGACCGACGACGACCACCACTACGGCTCTCGCGCGTATGTTGCGTCCCTCACGCCCGTCGAGCGCAGGTCGCTGGCCGGCATGGTGTCACTGGACCGGGTCGGCGTAGGGGAGGCTGTCCCGGCGTGCGGCGCACGCCCAGGACTCGACCGCACCCTGGCGAGCCTCCGAGCGGCGGCAAGGCGCGCGAAGGTGCCGACCACCGGCTGCTCCCAGACCCCCAACCGTTCCAGCGACCACTGGTCCTTCGTGCGGGCGGGCCTGCCCGGCGTGCGCCTCGGTTCGACTCCATACGCCGCCTACCACTCACCCGCCGACACACCCGACGTCGTCGACCCGGCCCAGCTCGTTCGCACCGGCCGGATCATGCTTGCCTGGCTCGCCTGACGTCCGCCGTTCGGCGCTGTGTGCAAAGACCTACGCCGACGGGTCTAGCCTTCTGGCATGCCCACTCTTCGCTCCGCAACCTCGACCTCGGGCCGCAACATGGCGGGTGCTCGCGCACTCTGGCGCGCGACCGGCATGACCGATGACGACTTCGGCAAGCCGATCATCGCGATCGCCAACTCGTTCACCGAGTTCGTGCCCGGCCATGTCCACCTCCGTGACCTCGGCAAGATCGTCGCCGAGAAGATCCAGGAGGCCGGGGGAGTAGCCAAGGAGTTCAACACGATCGCCGTCGACGACGGCATCGCGATGGGCCACGCCGGGATGCTCTACTCGCTGCCGAGCCGAGAGCTGATCGCGGACGCGGTGGAATACATGGTCGAGGCGCACCGCGCCGACGCGATCGTGTGCATCTCCAACTGCGACAAGATCACCCCCGGCATGCTGCTGGCCAGCCTGCGGCTCAACATCCCGGTGGTCTTCGTCTCCGGCGGCCCGATGGAGGCCGGCAAGACGACCGCCATCGAGGGGATCGTGCATGACAAGCTCGACCTGGTCGACGCGATGGTGCTCTCGGTCAACGAGGCGGTCAGTGACGAGCAGCTCGACGTCATCGAGCGTGCCGCCTGCCCGACCTGCGGCTCCTGCAGCGGCATGTTCACCGCCAACTCGATGAACTGCCTCACCGAGGCCATCGGTCTCAGCCTGCCCGGCAACGGATCGACCCTGGCCACCCACGCCAAGCGCCGCGCACTCTTCGAGGAGGCCGGCCGCACCATCGTGGAGCTGTGCCGCCGCTACTACGAGGAGGGCGACGAGTCCGTCCTGCCACGGAACATCGCCAGCCGCAGCGCCTTCGAGAACGCGGTCGCCCTCGACGTCGCCATGGGCGGCTCGACCAACACCGTGCTGCACCTGCTCGCGGCCGCGCGCGAGGCCGAGCTCGACTTCAACGTGCACGACATCGACGCGATCTCGCGTCGGGTGCCGTGCCTCAGCAAGGTCGCCCCCAACAGCCCGAAGTACCACATGGAGGACGTCCACCGCGCCGGCGGCATCCCCGCTCTGCTCGGCGAGCTGCGCCGCGGTGGCGCGCTCAACGAGGACGTCCACACCATCCACTCCGACACCATGGACGAGTGGCTGGGCAGCTGGGACATCCGCGCCGAGAACCCCAGCCAGGAGGCGCTCGACCTCTTCCTCGCCGCACCGGGTGGGGTGCGTACGACCGAGGCGTTCTCCACCGAGAACCTCTGGGCCAGCCTGGACACCGACGCCGCCGAGGGCTGCATCCGCGACTTTGCTCACGCCTACTCGGAAGACGGCGGGCTGGCGATCCTGTCGGGCAACCTCGCCCCCGAGGGCTGTGTCGTGAAGACCGCCGGAGTCCCTGACGAGTGCCTGACCTTCACCGGCACCGCGATCGTCTTCGAGTCCCAGGACGACGCGGTCGACGGCATCCTCGCCAAGAAGGTCGAGGCCGGCCACGTCGTGGTGATCCGCTACGAGGGCCCGAAGGGTGGGCCGGGCATGCAGGAGATGCTCTACCCGACCTCGTTCCTCAAGGGCCGTGGTCTGGGCCAGAAGTGCGCGCTGATCACCGACGGCCGCTTCTCCGGCGGCACCAGCGGCCTCTCGATTGGCCACGTCTCCCCGGAGGCGGCCGGAGGCGGCCTGATCGCCCTGATCGAGGACGGCGACCAGATCTCCATCGACATCCCGAACCGCTCGATCGCCCTCGACGTCGACGACCTCGTCCTCGACCAGCGCCGAGCCGTCCAGGAGAAGCGGGACAAGCCCTACACCCCGGCCAACCGCGACCGTAAGGTCTCCGCGGCCCTGCGGGCCTACGCCTCGATGGCCACCTCGGCCTCCGACGGCGCCTACCGCAGCGTGCCCGAGTAACCGGGCATGGGAAAGGTTCATGCCCGCGTCGAGGGTCGGCTGCGGGAGTTCGTCGATCGCCAGGTCGTCTTCTTCGTAGCCACCGCACCGCTCTCCGGCGAGGGCCATGTCAACCTGTCGCCGCGCGGTATCCCGGGCACCTTCGGGATGCTCGACGAGCTCACCTTCGCGTGGCTCGACGGCACCGGGAGCGGCAGCGAGACGATCGCGCACCTGCGTGAGAACGGCCGGATCACCGTGATGTTCTGTGCCTTCGACGGGGCGCCGAACATCGTCCGCTTCCATGGGCGCGGCCGGGTGGTGACCCGCTACGAGGAGGAGTACGCCGAGCTCGCCAGCCGCTTCACGGACCTTCCCGGTGCCCGCGCGGTCGTCGTCGTGGACATCGAGCGGGTCTCCGACTCCTGTGGCTTCGCCGTGCCGCTGATGTCGTACGTCGGCGAGCGTGAGCTGCTCGGGCCGTACTTCGAGCGCAAGGGGATCGACGGATCGGCCGACTATCGACGCACCAAGAACCTGACCAGCCTGGACGGCCTGCCGGCCTACGACTTCGACCCGGCGCTGGAGTAGCCGACGCAGGTTGTGAAGCTGAGAGTGACCTATAGGCCACGCTCAGCTTCACAACCTGTCGGATTCGGGTGGCTTCGTTCGTGGGAGGGGTGAGGGGCCCCACAACGGGCGGCCCACCGGGGTGTGGGAGTGGTTGCGATGTCGGATCAGAAGTCGGATCGATGGAAGCGGAACCTGCTGGTGTTCCTCGGCGGCCAGACGGTGTCGTCGTTGGGGTCGATGATCGTCGGGTACGCGGTGATGTGGCATCTCACCGTCGAGACCGGGTCGGCCGCGGTGCTGACCCTGAGCGTGGCGGCCGGGATGCTGCCGCAGGCGGTGGTGTCGGTCTTCGGCGGTGTCTGGGCCGACCGGCACTCGCGCAAGCTGTTGATCATCGGCGCCGACTCGGCGATCGCGGTGGCGACCCTGGTGCTCGCGCTGCTGATGCTGAGCGGGGTCGGCGACCTGTGGATGATCTTCGTCGCGATGGCGGTCCGCTCGGCGCTGGCCGGGATCCAGGGGCCTGCGGCCAACGCCATGCTCCCGCAGATCGTCCCGGCCGAGCATCTGATGCGGGTCAACGGGGCGCAGCAGACGATCCAGTCGGGGATGATGCTGTTCGCGCCCGCAGTGGCGGCCGCGGTCTACGCGAGCACCGGCATCGTCGCGGTCTTCTTCATCGATGTGGTGACGGCCGTGGCCGGCGTACTCCTGCTGCTTCTGGTCCCGGTGGCGCGCACGGTTCGTTCGATGGAACCGATCAGCTACTTCGGCGACCTCCTCGCCGGTGTCCGGTACGTCAAGGGGAACCCCTCGGTGCGCTGGGTGATGGGGCTCGTGGCCGTCGTCATGTTCATGGCCGGCGCGCCGGCGCACCTCACGCCGCTGATGATCACGCGCAGCTTCGGCGACGAGGTCTGGATGCTGAGCGTCAACGAGCTGTTCTGGAGCGTCGGGATGGTCCTCGGCGGCGCGCTGATGGCCGTCTTCGGGCCTCGGGCGAAGCGACGGGTGCGGCTGATGGTGGCGGCCTCGGTCGGTGTCGGGGTGCTCGTCGTCGGGCTGGGTGTCTCGGGCGACTTCTGGGTGTTCTCGGTCGCCGGCCTGGTGATCTGCATCCTCTTCCAGACGCTGCTGGTCCCCGCGGCGACCGTCCTGCAGGAGCAGGTCGAGGACGCGATGCGCGGCCGGGTGTTCGGGTTCTACGGGATCGTGATGTCGGTGGCGATGCCCGTCTCGATGATCGTCTTCGGGCCGCTCGCGGACAGGTTCGCGGTGGAGTCCGTGATGGTCCTCGCCGGGATCCTGCTCCTGGGCTGCCTGGTCGGGATGCTCGCCCTCGGCGGCGCCCGGCGCTCGCTCGCGACGGTCGGCGAGAATGACGACCGTGACGAACTTCTTGTATCCCGTGGGTGATGTCGTCGAGAGCTGGGAGACGCGGCCGTGGCCCGAGCCGGTGACCCTCGAGGGGAGCTACGTCCGGGTCGCGCCGCTCTCCTCGGCGCAGTACTCGGACCTCTACGCCGCGGTCTGCGGCCCCGAGGACGCCGACCTGTGGACCTACCGGCCGATCACGATGCCGACCTCGCTGCAGGATCTGTGGATGCACCTGGCGGGTCTGGTCGACGCGGCCGACGTCGTGCCGTTCGCGTTCATCCCGAAGGACGGGGAGCGGGAGGGCCGGGCGAGCGGGGTAGCGGGCTACCACGCGATCAACCCGAGGAACGGGAGCATCGAGGTGGGCGGGGTGCTCTTCGGCTCCGCGCTGGCTCGTACCAGGGCGGCGACCGAGGCGATCCACCTGCTCATGCGGCACGCGTTCGACACGCTGGGCTACCGGCGCTTCGAGTGGAAGCTCGACTCGCTCAACGAGCCGTCCCGGCGGGCTGCGGAGCGGCTCGGGTTCAGCTATGAGGGCCGATTCCGCAACCACATGGTCGTCAAGGGCCGCAACCGGGACACCGACTGGTTCTCGGTGACCGCGGAGGAGTGGCCCGAGGTCCGGGAGAGCCACGAGCGCTGGCTGGATCCGGCGAACTTCGATGAGCAGGGGCGCCAGCTCAGCCGGCTGCGTACGCACGATTGCGTACGCGGCCCCCGCTCCTGAGCCGATGTGCCGGCGGCTCGTGGGCAGCAGTCTGAGGGCATAGGCAAGCCCGACAGATTGGACACGAGCAATGAGCATCAACGAGACGGTGGCCACCGTGGTGGCCGACGACCACTGGGGTCCGTGGCGCGAGAACGGACCATGGCAGGACGGGGGAGGGCCGCCGGCGTTCTGGCCGATCTTCCCGATCCTGTGGTTCCTGGTGATCGCAGCGATCATCACCGCGGTCGTCCTCTACAACCGCAAGCGGGTGGCCGAGGCGCCGCGGCGCGCGGGTGAGGCACGCTTGGCCGAGAGGTACGCCGCCGGCGAGATCGACGAGAACGAGTATCGCGCTCGTCGCGACGTCCTGCGTGAGAAGCCGGGCCCGGCCAAGGGCGACTGACACTCCCGCTGGTCCGTGGCAGGGTGACTGTCATGGACCAGCGCATCAGCTTCGTCACCCTGGCCGTCGCCGACGTGGCGGCGAGCCGGTCGTTCTATGTCGACGGCCTCGGCTGGACCCCCGAGATGGAGGCCGAGGGCGTGCTCATGATTCGCGTCGGCGAGCACGTCATCCTCTCGCTGTGGGACCGGCGCGAGTTCGAGGAGGAGGTCGGCCGGATCGCGTCCGGCGGCGACGGCCTGGCGCCGTTCACTCTCGCCCACAACGTCGCCACCCGCGCGGAGGTCGACGCAGTCCTGGAGGTCGCCCGGTCGCTCGGGTGCGAGGCTCCGGCCGCCGAGGAGCGGGTCTGGGGCGGCTACACCGGCTACTTCGCGGACCCCGACGGCGTCCGCTGGGAGATCGCCTACAACCCCGGCCCGGTCGGGCAGACCGTGCTGCCCTGACGCGGTGGACCCTCAGCCCGCGAACCCGGGCAGATACTCCTCGAGGATCTCCCGGAACGGCGCCTCCGCGTTGAGCTGCGCCAGCACCCCGAGACCACCGAGCCAGACCCGGTGGATGAGCAGGTAGGACGGCGGCAGGTTGAGCTTGAGGCCGACGGTGTAGGCGGGATCCTTGGGATCGTTGATCCGCTTGAACTCCTCCCGCATCCACTCCCGGGTGAACCGGAAGCGCTCCTCCAGCGCCGGGGTCACGAACGGCGCCAGGTAGTCGAGCACGTGCTGCGGCTCGACCTTGATCCCCTCGCGGATGAAGCCCACGTCGCGCAGGCCCGCGACCAGTGCATCGGCGTCGCCGGTCGCGGCGATCCGGATCAGCCGCCCCATCGGCTCGGGGAAGCCCCGTTCCGGGAGTCGCGCGGCGAGCCCGAAGTCGAGCACGGCCATGCGGCCGTCGGGAAGGACCCGGAAGTTGCCCGGGTGCGGGTCGGCGTGGAGCATCCCGGTCAACCCGGGTGCGGAGAACCAGAACCGGGCGAGCAGCTCGCCGTAGTGGTCGCGTTCCTCGGGAGTGCCCTCGGCGATCACCTTCGCGATCGAGCCCTCCGACTCCACCCACTCGGTGACGAGCACCGAAGGTCCCACGGCGACGACGTCGGGGACGTCGATGAGGGGATGGTCGGCGTACGCCACCGCGAAGACGTGCTGGGCCTCGGCCTCCTTCGGGTAGTCGAGCTCCTCGACCACCCGCTCCTGCAGCTCCGCGACCAGTGCCTTGACGTCCATCCCGGGAACCACCGCGTTGCCGATCGCCGCGACCCGGCCGATCTGGCGCAGGTCGGCGCGCAGCGCCTCGTCGGCACCCGGGTACTGCACCTTCACCGCGACGTCGCGCCCGTCGGCCCACCGGCCGCGGTGGACCTGCCCGATCGAGGCCGAAGCGGCCGGCTCGTCGGAGAGCTCGACCAGCTGCTCGGACCAATCAGGTCCGAGGTCGCGGGCCAGCAGGCCGCGTACGATCCCGGTCGGCATCGGCGGAGCGGAGTCCTGGAGCCGGGTGAGCTGGGCGCGGTAGTGGGCCGCCTGCGACTCCGGCAGCGCCGCCTCCATCACCGAGAGCATCTGCCCGAACTTCATCGCGCCGCCCTTGAGCTCGCCCAGGGTGCGGAACAGCTGGTCGGCCGTACGCTGGTGCACATCGGCCAGCACCGCCTCGGCGGGCTTGCCCCCGATCCGCTTCCCGAGCCCGAGCGCCTTGCGCCCGGCGTACCCCATCGGCAGCGCGGCCAGCTTCGCCGTCCGTGTCGCTGCTCGCCGCGGCAGACCCTTCGACGACCCATCCGCGTCACTCATGACGCAATTGTGCCTGTCGGCTGCAACTTGCACACCGCGAAGTAGCCTTCCCGCATGAGTGAGCGCCAGCGAACGACGACAAACGTCAGGCCACCGCATCCGTACTCTTTGCCCTGCCCTACGGAGGCGGTGGCATGACCTCCGAGCCGAGCATCACGACCCCGCTGGACCCGAGTGCGAACGACCCGTTCGGTTGGCTGGAGGAGGTCGAGGGGGTCGATGCGCTGGCGTGGGTGCGGGCCCGCAACGAGGAGGCCCACGCGGGCGTCGGTGCCGATCCCGTCTTCGCCAAGATCGAGGCGCAGATCCTCGAAGTGCTCGACTCCGACGACCGGGTGCCCGAGGTCTCACGCCTCGGTGAGCATCTCTACAACTTCTGGCGCGACGCCGACCACGAGCGCGGCATCTGGCGGCGCACCACGCCGGACTCCTACCGCACCGACGACCCCGAGTGGGAGCTCTTGCTCGACCTCGACGCGCTCGCCGCCGAGGAGGGGGAGAGCTGGGTCTGGCACGGCGCCTCGGTTCTCCGGCCCGAGCCGGGCGAGCCGTGGCGCAAGGTGCTCGTCGACCTCTCCCCGGGCGGCTCGGACGCCGATGTGACCCGGGAGTTCGACCTGGTCACGAAGGCGTTCGTGACGCCGGAGGACGGTGGCTTCACCCGTGCCGTCGAGCAGGGCGGCGCCAAGGGCGCGCTCTCCTGGTGCGGCCCCGACGCGGTCTACGTCTTCACCGACTTCGGGCCGGGATCGCTGACCCCGAGCGGCTACCCGCGGATCGTGAAGCTGTGGCGCCGCGGCACCCCGTTCGAGGACGCGGCGGTGGTCTACGAGGGCACCGACGAGGACATGTACATCTCCGCCCGCCGCATCCACACGCCCGGCTTCGAGCGCGACCTGGTCAGCCGCTCGATCGCGTTCTACAAGTCCGAGACGTACGTCGCCACGGACCCCGGCACCCCCGAGCAGACCCTCACCAAGCTCGACATCCCGGACTCCGCCGAGGCCGGCTTCCACCGCGAGTGGCTGGTCATCGAGCTCCGCGAGGAGTGGACCGTCGCGGGCACGACGTACGCCGCCGGCTCGCTGCTCGCGAGCGACGCGGAGCGGTTCCTGGCCGGTGAGCGCGACCTCACCGTGCTCTTCGAGCCCACCGCGAAGACCTCGCTCGCCGGGGCGACCTGGACCCGCAACCACCTGGTCCTCAACGTGTTCGAGGACGTCAAGAACCGGCTGCACGTGCTGACTCCGACGGCTGCGGGGGAGTGGACGCGCTCCGACTTCCCCGCGACCGACCCGGTGGCCGCGGTCGGCACCCGTGCCGTCGACGCGGTCGAGTCCGACGAGGTCTGGGTCGTCACCAGCGGCTACCTGACCCCGACGACGTACGGACTGACGACCATCGGTGCCGCGACGATCGAGCCGCTCAAGTCGGCGCCGTCCTGGTTCGAGACCGACGGACTCCGCGCCGAGCAGCGCTTCGCCACCTCGGCGGACGGGACCCGGATCCCCTACTTCATCGTCGGGACGGACGCCGCCCTCGAGGGCAGGGCGAACGGCCCGGCGCCGACGCTGCTCTACGGCTACGGCGGCTTCGAGATCCCGATGACCCCGGGCTACTCCGCCGGCGTCGGCCGCACGTGGCTGAGCGAGGGTGGCGTCTACGTCGTCGCCAACATCCGCGGGGGAGGGGAGTACGGCCCGGCCTGGCACCAGGCGGCGCTGAGGGAGAACCGGCACAAGGCCTACGAGGACTTCGCCGCGGTCGCCCGCCACCTGGTCGAGACCGGGGTGACCGACGCGAGCCACCTCGGGATCCAGGGCGGCTCCAACGGCGGGCTGCTGACCGGCAACATGCTCACCCTCTACCCCGAGCTGTTCGGTGCGGTCGTGATCCAGGTGCCGCTGCTGGACATGAAGCGCTACTCGCACCTCCTCGCCGGGGCGAGCTGGATGGCCGAGTACGGCGACCCGGACGTGCCGGAGGAGTGGGAGTACATCCGGACGTTCTCGCCCTACCACCTGCTCGACGCTGCCACGACCTACCCGCCCGTCCTGCTCACCACCTCGACCAAGGACGACCGCGTCCACCCCGGCCACGCCCGCAAGATGGCCGCGCTCCTGGCGGCCACGGGCAAGGACGTCACCTACTACGAGAACATCGAGGGCGGCCACGGCGGTGCCGCCAACAACGCCCAGTCAGCCCACCTGTCCGCCTTCGCCTGGACCTTCCTGCGCGAGCGGCTCGGCCTGGTCTGAGAGCTCGAGGACCACGACCGGAGTGGGGTGCGAGCGCCGGACGGCGTAGTCGTCCAGCTCGCCCCACCCGTCGTCGCTGGCCGCGAGCAGCTCCCACAGCCGCTCCCGGTCAGGGCCGGTCGCCTCGCGGGCGTGCACCCGCTGCGTGCCCTCCTCGACCGTCTCGGCGACGGCGTCGGGATTCGCCAGCAGGTTGAGCCACCAGGCGGGCGGCGGGTCGGCCCAGCCGTTCATCGCCAGCGTGACGTAGCTCGACCCGTCGGGGACGTAGGACACGATCACCGAGCGCTCCTGTCCGGTGCGGCGCCCGGTCGTGGTCAGCCGGAGCATGCCGGCCCGCTCGGCGGTCGGGCGGCGCAGGAATCGCGCTCCGCCCGCGGCGTACAGCCGGCGGTGGAACCACCACGCGGCGCGGATGAACCAGCGGGGCGGCAGCCACGCGGATCTGTGCTTCTCGTCGGTCGACATCGTCGCCTCCACAGGACGGACCCGAGAACCACTTCGTACGTCCAGGTTAGCGATCCCCGCGGGCCGGCCGCCTCGGTGAGAACCCTGAGATCCAACCGAGCGACTGACAGATACTGGGACGGTGATCTCAGATCATGGGACGCGCGATAGGGTGAGGTGACACGGCGCGACACATGGGGTTAACGTGTGGGCATGCTGAACAGCATTCTCGTACTTATCAGGCGCGTCGCCTAGGAGCCACTGGCCCCAGACGACGCGTCTCCCTCCGTTGCCCGCCGGGCCGGAGGGTTTTTTGTTGCACGAGCAGCCCAAGCCAGACAACCGAGTACAGCCCATGAGTAGAAGCTCCGATGAGTAGGACGGCGGACATGAGCGAGCAGATGACAGGCGCACAGAGCCTGATCAAGTCGCTGGAAGCAGCGGGTGCCGAGAACATCTTCGGCATTCCGGGAGGAGCGATCCTTCCGGCGTACGACCCGCTGATGGACTCGAAGATCCGCCACATCCTCGTACGTCACGAGCAGGGCGCCGGCCACGCGGCCCAGGGCTACGCCGCCGCGACCGGCAAGGTCGGGGTCTGCATGGCCACCAGCGGCCCGGGCGCGACCAACCTGGTCACCCCGCTCGCCGACGCCAACATGGACTCCGTGCCGATGGTGGCCATCACCGGCCAGGTCGGCGCGGCGATGATCGGCACCGACGCCTTCCAGGAGGCGGACATCCGCGGCATCACGATGCCGGTCACCAAGCACAGCTTCCTCATCACCGACCCGGCGGAGATCCCGCTGCGGGTCGCTGAGGCCTTCCACCTCGCCTCCTCCGGGAGGCCGGGTCCGGTCCTCGTCGACGTCACCAAGTCGGCGTTGCAGGCCACCACCACCTACCGGTGGCCGACCGAGCTCCACCTGCCGGGCTACCGCCCGGTGACCAGGCCGCACGCCAAGCAGATCCGCGAGGCGGCGCGCCTGATGCTGGAGGCCAAGAAGCCGGTCCTGTACGTCGGTGGCGGCACGATCCGCTCCGGCGCCCACCGCGAGCTCCTGGCGCTGGCCACGCTCACCGGGATCCCGGTGGTGACCACCCTGATGGCGCGCGGCGCCTTCCCCGACTCCCACCCGCAGCACCTCGGCATGCCGGGCATGCACGGCACGGTCGCCGCCAACGCGGGGCTGCAGAAGTCCGACCTGCTGATCAGCCTCGGTGCCCGCTTCGACGACCGCGTCACCGGCAACCTGGACTCCTTCGCGCCTCACGCGAAGGTGATCCACGCCGACATCGACCCGGCCGAGATCGGCAAGAACCGCTACACCGACGTCCCGATCGTGGGCGATGTGCGTGAGGTCCTGACCGACCTGATCGCGGTGCTGACCGCTGAGAAGGAGGCCGGCAAGGAGGGCGACTACGAGGGCTGGGTCGCGTTCGTGGCCGGGATCAAGAAGTCCTACCCGCTCGGCTACGACATCCCCGAGGACGGTCTCTCACCGCAGTACGTCATCGAGCGGCTCGGCAAGATCTCCGGCGAGGACACGATCTTCACCGCCGGTGTCGGCCAGCACCAGATGTGGGCCGCGCAGTTCATCGGCTACGAGCACCCCAACACCTGGATCAACTCCGGTGGCCTCGGCACGATGGGCTACTCCGTCCCGGCCGCGATGGGCGCGAAGGTCGGCTGCCCGGACTCCACGGTGTGGTCGATCGACGGCGACGGCTGCTTCCAGATGACCAACCAGGAGCTGGCCACCTGCGCGATCGAGGGCATCCCGATCAAGGTCGCGATCATCAACAACGACAACCTCGGCATGGTGCGCCAGTGGCAGACGCTCTTCTACGGTGAGCGCTACTCCAACACCAACCTGCAGTCCCACGGCCAGCCCAAGCGCATCCCCGACTTCCCCAAGCTGGCCGAGGCCATGGGCTGCGTCGGCCTGGCCTGCGACTCCGCCGAGGACGTCGACGCGACCATCGAGAAGGCCATGGAGATCAACGACATGCCCGTCGTCGTCGACTTCCGGGTCAACAAGGACGCCATGGTGTGGCCGATGATCGCCGCCGGCTCCTCCAACGACGAGATCCAGTACGCGCGCGACCTCGCGCCCGAGTTCGACGAGGACGACCTGTGATGAGCATCCAGCCCGTGAAGACCGGCGGCAAGCACACGCTGAGCGTCCTGGTCGAGAACAAGCCCGGCGTCCTGGCCCGTGTGGCCGCGCTCTTCTCGCGCCGCGGCTTCAACATCGAATCTCTCGCGGTGGGGCCGACCGAGCACGACGAGCTCTCCCGCATGACGGTCGTGGTCAATCTCGAGAACACCCCCCTCGAGCAGGTCACCAAGCAGCTCAACAAGCTGGTCGAGGTGATCAAGATCGTCGAGCTCGAGCCCGAGACGCGCGTCCAGCGCGCCCTCATGCTGGTCAAGATCACCGCCACCACGGAGACCCGCAGCCAGGTGCTCGACACCATCCAGCTCTTCCGGGCCAAGGTCGTCGACGTGTCCACCGACACCGTCATCGTCCAGCTGGCCGGCAACACCGGGAAGCTCAACGACTTCCTCCGGGTCATCGAACCCTTCGGTATCCGTGAGCTCTCCCAGTCCGGCATGGTCGGCATGGGCCGTGGCTCCCGGTCGATCTCCGAGCGCAGCCTGCGATCCGTGGCTGTGCCGGCTCCGCCTTCCGCGGTCTGAACCCCAACAAACACAACCTCTAAGGAGAAGCCCTCGTGGCTGAGATTTTCTACGACGACGACGCCGACCTCTCGCTGATCCAGGCGAAGAAGGTCGCCGTCATCGGCTACGGCAGCCAGGGCCACGCCCACGCGCTCAACCTGCGTGACTCCGGTGTGGACGTGCGCATCGGCCTGCAGCCCGGTTCGAAGTCGACCCCCAAGGCCGAGGAGGAGGGCTTCAAGGTCCTCGCGCCGGCCGACGCCGCCGCCGAGGCCGACGTGATCGTCATCCTCGCCCCCGACCAGCACCAGCGTGGTCTCTACAACGACCAGCTCGCGCCCCACGTGACCGCCGGCAAGACCCTCGTGTTCGGCCACGGCTTCAACGTGCGCTTCGGCTACATCAAGGCGCCCGAGGGCGTCGACGTGATCCTGGTCGCCCCGAAGGCCCCGGGCCACACGGTGCGTCGTGAGTACGTCGCCGGCCGGGGCATCCCGGACATCATCGCCGTCGAGCAGGACGCCTCCGGCTCCGCGTGGGACCTCGCGAAGTCGTACGCCAAGGGCATCGGTGGCACCCGCGCCGGTGTCATCAAGACGACCTTCACCGAGGAGACCGAGACCGACCTCTTCGGCGAGCAGGCCGTGCTCTGCGGCGGCGTGTCCCACCTGGTCCAGGCCGGGTTCGAGACGCTGACCGAGGCCGGTTACCAGCCCGAGATCGCCTACTTCGAGGTGCTTCACGAGCTCAAGCTCATCGTGGACCTGATGTGGGAGGGCGGCATCGCCAAGCAGCGCTGGTCGATCTCCGACACCGCTGAGTACGGCGACTACGTCTCCGGCCCGCGCGTCATCGCCCCCGCCGTCAAGGAGACGATGCAGCAGATCCTCGCCGAGATCCAGGACGGCTCCTTCGCCGCCCGCTTCATCGCCGACCAGGACAACGGTGCGGCCGAGTTCAAGAAGCTGCGCGAGGAGGAGGCCGGTCACCCGATCGAGGCCACCGGCAAGACCCTCCGCGCCCACTTCTCGTGGAGCCAGTCCGACGACGACTACACCGAGGGCAGCGCCGCCCGCTGACCGAAAACCCACGCCGAGTCGGCGCGTTCTAACGCGCCGACTCGGCTGGATTTGTGGTCAGGATGCGCCGACTCGGCGATTTACTTGACCTCGGACCTGAGGACGAGGCGGAGGCCCACCAGCATCGGGATCACGAGCCAGATCAGGCCGGCGACGGCCAGCTGGGCCCACATCTTGTCGGTCATCTCGGAGTAGAGGTTCATGGTCGCCCAGTTGAGGTCGAACCAGGTGGCGTGCTCGGCCCACCAGGTGTTCGTCGAGGCGAGCGCCGAGGAGACGCCGGGGAGGACGAGGGCGTAGACGAAGTACGCCACGATCGCGGCCGGCGAGCTGCGGAAGATCGTGCCGAGCATGAAGCCCATGAACATGCCGATCTCACTGGCCAGGGTCACCTGGGCGAGCTCGGTGAAGGAGATGTTCCACACCGGGTCGAGGTCCATGACGGCCGCCACACCGAGGTAGCCGAGCGCTCCGACGGCCGCCGCGACCGCGATGGCGACGACGCCGATCACGGCGGTGACGAGCGCCTTCGCAGCGATGACGCGCCCGCGGCCAGGCACCAGGGTGAAGGTGGTCAGGGCGCTGCGGGCGCTCCATTCGCTGGTGACCGCCAGCACCGCGATCATCGGCAGGACCACCGACATCGGCATTCCCCAGGCGCTGGCGAAGCCCTCGTAGTCGAGGTTGTCGGCGTCGACGAAGATGATCGTCACCGCGGTCGCGGCCAGCGAGAGCACGACCAGGCTGGCCATCAGCCAGAACCCCGAGCGGGTGTCGAACATCTTGCGCAGCTCGATGCCGGCGATCCGGCCGAAGGGGATCGGGGCGGGCACGGCCCGCTCGCGGCGGCGTACCGCCTCGGGGTTGCGTCCGGCCGGGGTGGCCGGCTCAGGGGCGAGGGTCGTGGTGCTCATGCTGCCTTTCCTTTCGATGAGTGCAGCCCTTCCGGGGTCTCGAGGTGGTCGCGCTGGGTCTCGGCGGTCAGCTGGAGGAACATCTCCTCCAGCCCGGCGCCGTCGGCGGCGCGGAGCTCGGTCAGCACGAGCCCGGTGTCGAAGGCGACCTGGCCGACGGTGGTGAGGTCGGCGTCGCTGAGGACGGCCCCCTCGGTGGTGATCTCGGCGGTGTGGCCGACCCGCTGGAGCGCCCGGCCGAGTGAGGTGGGATCACTGGAACGGGCGTACGTCTCGCCGCTGGCGAGCAGCTCCTGCTTGGTGCCCTGCGCCACGATCCGGCCGTTGCCGATGACCACGATGTCGTCGGCGATCACCTCGATCTCGTGCAGCAGGTGCGAGGAGAGCAGCACGGTGCCGCCGTCGTCGGCGAGGCCACGCAGCAGGTCGCGCATCCAGCGGATGCCGGCCGGGTCGAGGCCGTTGGCCGGCTCGTCGAGGATCAGCACCTCGGGGTCGCCGATCAGGGCCGTCGCGATCCCGAGCCGCTGCCGCATCCCGAGGGAGTAGTTGCGTACTCGACGCCCGGCCTCCTCCTCGGTCAGGCTGACCCGGTCGAGGGTCTCGGCGACGCTGGACTTCGCCAGTCCCATGGTGCGGGCCGCCAGGGTGAGGATCTCGCGGCCGGTGCGCCCGCCGTGCTGGGCCGAGGCGTCCAGCAGCACCCCGACCTCGCGACCGGGGTTGGGCAGTTGGGAGAAGTGACGGCCGAGCAGGTGTGCGCTGCCGGAGGACGGATCGGTGAGTCCGACCAGGATGCGCATGGTCGTGGACTTACCGGCGCCGTTGGGGCCGAGGAAGCCGGTCACCCGGCCGGGCTCGGCGGTGAAGGTCACGTTGTCGACGGCCGTGAATCTGCCGTACCTCTTGGAGAGGGCATCGATCTGGATCATGCTCCGAGCCTCGTCGCACTCGGTCCCCTGGCGCTTCGGGCAGAACCCTGGCGGATCCCTGGTCGGTTCTAGGCCGTTCCCCTGATCTCCCCTGAGACCGTCTCAGGGGCCCTGCTCATGAGGCACAGCGGTCCGCTGCGGAATGTTTCGTACCGAACGAAACGTTCTCGCCACATGCGTATTGATGTCTGGTCCGATGTCGTCTGTCCCTGGTGCTACATCGGCAAGCGCCACCTCGAGGAAGCCCTGGAGCGCTTCGAGCACAGCGACGACGTCGAGATCGTCTACCACTCCTTCGAGCTCGACCCGACCGCGCCGCAGGTGCCGGTGGAGACGACCGTCGAGGCCCTGGCGAAGAAGTTCGGCGCCTCCGTGGACGAGGCCCGTGAGCTGATGAAGCGGGCGAACGTCCCCGCCGCCGCAGCCGGCCTGGAGTTCCGTCACGAGGACACCCCGCACGCGCGCACCATCGACGCCCACCGGCTGCTCCACCTGGCCAAGGCCGAGGGCAAGCAGGCCGTGCTCAAGGAGGAGCTGCTCGCCGCGTACTTCACCCGCGGTGAGTCGATGGGCGACCACGCCGTCCTGAAGGAGGCCGCGGTGAACGTCGGTCTCGACGCCGGCCGCGTGGACGAGGTGCTCGCGGGCGAGGAGTTCTCCGGCGACGTGCAGGCCGACATCGACCAGGCCCGCGCCTACGGCGCGACCGGGGTGCCGTTCTACGTCGTGGAGGGGAAGTACGGCGTCTCCGGCGCTCAGCCGACCGACCTGTTCAGCCAGCTCCTGGAGAAGGTCCACGCCGAGACGAAGCCGGCCCTCACGATCGTCGGTGACGGCGACGCCTGCGGCCCCGACGGCTGCGCGATCTGACCAGGGACAAATCTCGGTCCCGGGCTACAAGGTGAGCCTTGCCTAAGGTTACGCTGCGGGAATGCTGCCAACGTTCGTCATCGGCCTGCGCGAGGGGCTCGAGGCGGCGCTGATCGTCTCGATCATCGCCACCTTCCTGCGCCGTAACGGCGCCCCGCTGCGTGGGCTGTGGATCGGTGTCGGTGCCGGCATCGGGTTGAGCATCGCCGTCGGGGTCGCGCTGCGGCTCCTCGAGCAGGCGTTGCCGCAGCGGCAGCAGGAGATGCTCGAGTGCGTGATCGGCGTGATCGCCATCGTCTTCGTGACCGGGATGATCCGCTGGATGCACACCCACGCCCGCACGCTGAAGGGTGACCTCGAGCAGGCGGCCGCCGCCGCACTGAGCACGGGGACGCTGGCCGCGATGGCGGTGATGGGTTTCCTGGCCGTGCTGCGCGAGGGCTTCGAGACCTCGGTCTTCTTGCTGGCGACGATCCAGAACGCCACCAGCGCCCCCGCCGCGATCCTGGGCGCACTGCTCGGGCTGGCGATCGCGATCGGTCTCGGCTGGGGGATCTATGCCGGCGGCCTGCGGCTCAACCTGAAGGTGTTCTTCCAGGTCACCGGCGTGTTTCTGGTCTTCGTGGCGGCAGGTCTGGTGATGTTCGCGCTGCGCACCGGGCACGAGGCGGGCTGGGTCACCGTCGGCCAGGGCGCCACCGTCGACCTGTCTGGGCTGATCCCCAACGGCTCGGTGCGCTCGGCACTGATCACCGGGATCCTCGGCATCCCCGCCGACCCGCGGGTGATCGAGGTGCTCGGCTGGTTCGCCTACCTGGTGCCGATGCTCGCGATGCTCCTCCTGCCCGCACACCTGCGGCCAGGAACCACGCTCGCCCGACGGCTGCGGATCGGCGGCGCCGTCGTCGCGATCGTCAGCGCGGCCGCCCTCTTCCTCCTCGTGCCGCTACCGAGCGTCGAGGTGCCTCGCGAGGCCCCGCTGGCGGACGGACGTACGGCGGTGCTGGCCGTCACCGGCGACCGGGCGACCCTGACCGCGGACAGCGAGAAGATCGAGCTGGCCGACCCGTCCGATCACACCGGCACCGCGGACACCGCCTGGTACGCGGAGGGCTCCGGGGAGCTGCCGGCCACGCTCACCGCCCAGGACCTGCTGACCTACACCGGCGGCCGGATCCCGGTCGGTCTCAACCTCAACACCGCCCCGGGCCCCTACGAGGCCCGCTGGACCGACACCACCCGTCACACGGTGCTGACTCGTGACGACGGTCTGGTCGACGTACGCACCTCCGGCAAGCTCGTGCTGACCATCGAGTCCGGCGGACTGACCTCACCGCGCACCTTCACCGTCGACGGGGCGGTGCTGCAGGTCGAGGAGACCTACGCGAAGGACCTGACCGAGAAGATTGCCGAGGCGGACCGGGCCGCCCACGACCGGCTGCTGTGGAAGCACTGGGTGCCGGTCGCCCTCATCGTCCTCGCGGGGCTGCTGCTGTGGCAGTCCCTGCGCAGGTCCGGCCGCGGCACAGAACCGCCGGCCGTCAACGACCCCGGCCGCGAACGGGGCCAGGAGTCATCAGTGGAAGGAACCACCCATGTCGCGTAAGGCGATCTCCGTTGCAGCACTCACCGCGCTGTGCCTCACCGGGCTGGCTGCCTGTGGCAGCGACTCCGACGATTCGGCGTCGCCGAAGAAGAAGGGCGCCGGCCAGGTCGCAGTGAAGCTGGTCAGCGGCTCCGCCGGTGACGCCTGCGAGCTCGACACCGACACCGCCGCCGCCGGGCCGGTGACCTTCACGGTCACCAACGAGTCGGCCGCTGGTGTGACCGAGGTCGAGCTGATGGATGGCCAGAAGATCCTCGGCGAGAAAGAGAATCTCGCTCCCGGCCTCCCCGGTGCCTCCTTCACCCTGACCCTCGGTGGTGGCGACTACGAGTTCTACTGCCCGGGCGCCGCCGAGGAGCGGATCCCCTTCACGGTGACCGGTGAGGCCGCCGCCGCCCCGACCGGCGACACCGCCGAGCTGCTCGCCGCGGGTGCGAAGGACTACACCACCTACGTCAACACGCAGCTCGACGCGATGATCACCGGCGTCGAGAACCTCCAGAAGGCCGTCGACTCCGGCGACGTGGCCGCCGCGCAGAAGGCCTACGCCGACGCCCGCCCCTTCTACGAGAAGATCGAGTCTGACGTCGAGGGCTTCGTGATGGACGGCTTCGACCCGACCGACAACAAGGGCAACCTCGACTATCTGATCGACATGCGCGCCTCCAACCTCGACGAGGCGGTCGGCTGGAGCGGCTTCCACGCCGTCGAGCGCGACCTGTTCGAGGCGAAGAAGATCACCGACCAGACCAAGACGTACGCCGCCGACCTGGTCACCAACGTCACCAAGCTCGCCGAGGTGGGCAAGACGCTGGAGTTCAAGCCCGAGGACCTCGCCAACGGCGCCGCCGCGCTGCTCGAGGAGGTCCAGTCGGGCAAGATCACCGGCGAGGAGGAGGCCTACAGCCACATCGACCTGGTCGACTTCGCCAACAACGTCGAGGGTGCCCAGCAGGCCTACGCCGCCCTTCGTCCGGGGCTGGAGAAGATCGACGCCGAGCTGGTCGCGACCATCGACGAGCGGTTCACCGCGGTGACCGACGACCTCGAGGGCTACAAGGACCCCGCGGCCCTGGGCGGCTACCAGGCCTACACCGCCGAGCTGAAGGCCTCCGACGGCAAGAAGCTCTCCGCAACCGTCCAGTCGCTGCAGGACGTGCTCGGACGCCTGGCGGAGAAGGCAGCGACGGCCTGATGTCCACCGAAGGCAAGGGCTTCTCCCGGCGCGGGCTCCCCGCGGGCGCCGGGGGCGGCGTCGCGGCCGGGGCGGCGGTCGGCTTCCTCGGCGGCCGCGCCGTCTCGCCTGCCGAAGCATCGGCCTCCGACGGGCTCGACCTCTCCAAGGCGTACGACTTCTACACCGGCGACCACCAGGTCGGCATCGCCACCCCGCCGCAGCGGCACCTGGTCTTCATGTCCCTCGACGTCGTAGAGGGGACCACCACGGAGCAGCTGAAGGTCCTCTTCGCGCGTTGGTCGGCCGCGATGGCGACGATGATGAAGGGCAACCCGGTCGGATCCGTCGAGCCGACGAGGAGCAACGGCGTGCCGCAGGACACGGGGGAGGCGTACGACCTCTCGCCGGCCTCGCTCACCGTCACCCTCGGTCTGGGGCCCGGTCTCTTCGACGACCGCTTCGGCCTGGCAGGGAAGGGGCCGAAGCTGTTGGCCGAGATCCCGCGGCTGCCCGCCGACGAGCTCAAGCCGGAGCTGTGCGGCGGCGACCTGGCCTTGCAGGCCTGCGCCGACGACCCGCAGGTGGCCTACCACGCCATCCGTGACCTGATCCGGATCGGACGCGGCCTGGTGACCACCCGTTGGACGGTGCTCGGCTTCGGCCGGGCCTCGGCCGGCAAGGGTCAGAAGACCCCGCGCAACCTGATGGGTCTCAAGGACGGCACCCGCAACATCACCTCCGAGGAGGACCTGGACGAGTTCGTCTGGGTGGTGGACGAGGACGAGCCGGCCTGGATGCGGGGCGGCAGCTATCTGGTCACCCGCAAGATCAACATGGACATCGAGGTCTGGGACGGCACCACCATCCAGACCCAGCACGTCACCATCGGCCGCGACAAGGCCGAGGGCGCTCCGCTGACCGGTACGAAGGAGTTCGACACCCCGGACTTCAAGGCCGTACGCGACGGCGAGCCGGTCATCGACCCGACCTCCCACGTCGCCCTGGCCGCCTCGGAGAACAACGGGGGAACCAAGATCCTGCGCCGCGGCTACAACTTCACCGACGGGCTGAACTCGTTCGGCCAGCTCGACGCCGGGCTCTTCTTCATCGCCTACATGAAGGACCCCGCGACCTTCGTCGACCTGCAGCGCAAGCTCGGACGTGTCGACCTGCTCAACGAGTACATCGCGCACGTCGGGTCGGCGATCTTCGCCGTCCCGCGGGCGCCGAAGTCAGGTCACTTCCTGGCCCAGGAGCTCTTCGACTAGGTCGGCGGGCGGGATGCTCACCGAGGTAACTCGGTCTGCGCGCGCTCTCCTCGCGGAACTCCACGAAGGAAGCGCATGCTCACCGAGGTAACTCGGTGAGCATCCCGGGCAGCCTCAGCGCTTGGTGGCGAGCAGGACGCTGGTGTCGGCGGCGACCATGACCTCGACGGTGGTGAAACGCTCGTCGGTGAGCCAGGACTCGCGCAGGCTGTCGACGCGGCCGTAGACGATCGGCGGCCACAGGTCGGTCGGGATGAGGTCGTCGATGACGACGATGCCACCCTCCTCGACGAGGTCGGAGAGCTGGTCGGGGGAGACCCCGCCAGGGGTCTCGGCGTCCAGGAAGAGCAGCGCGAACGGGCCGCGGTCGCGCAGGATGCCCCAGTCGGCGGCGATGACCTCGACCTGCGCGTCATCGGCGAAGATCTCGGCGGCCTCCTTGGCGAGGTGCTCGTCGAGTTCGGCGGAGACGATCTGAGCGGCCTTGCCGCGTACGCCGCTTCGCAGCCACGCGGTGCCGACACCGCACCCGGTGCCGAACTCCGCCATCGTGCCGCTCCGGGTGGCCGCCAGAGTCGCCAGCAGCCGCCCGGTCTCGTTGCGGCAGAACGACACATAGCCCGCTCGACGGGAGACGTCGAAGGCACGGGTCACGATGTCAGGAAGCTCTGGAGGTGCGCTCACAGGACCAGTCTTCCCGATGTCCCGACGACTTACCCGCATGTGTGTCTCGGATGTCGGACCTTTGGTCCAGATTCGATGACGGAAGAGACATCTCGGGTTACCGTCAGTTCACCATGCGGAGCATTTTTCTCGTACTCGAGTGCCGCGACGGGGCCCGGCGGTAACGACCGCAGGAGAAGCCACCTCGTCGCGGTGGCTTCCGTCTTCCCAAAGACCCCGGCTTCTCTCCCACACCCTCTGTTGACCCGATGTGTGAAGGAAGAAGCCATGTACGCGATGTACCCCGAGAGCCCCGCCGACTACAACGAGCGGGGCCGCGAGTGGGGCCCGGCGAGCCACGACCCCGACAACCCGCACAGCGTCGAGAACACCATCGCCGCGGTCCAGCAGGCGCTCGACCTGCGGGACAACGGCGGCCAGCTGCCCGACGACAACTAGTCTCGCCGTATGTCTACGACCAACCTCGCAGTGATCCCCGGCGACGGCATCGGACCGGAGGTGACTGCCGAGGCTCTCAAGGTGCTCGAGGTCGCTTCACCGGTGAAGTTCGAGCAGACCCGCTACGACCTCGGCGCCGAGCGCTATCTCGCCACCGGCGAGGTGCTTCCGTCCTCCGTGCTCGCTGAGATCAAGGAGCAGGACGCCATCCTGCTCGGTGCGGTCGGCGGCAAGCCCAACGACCCGAACCTGCCTCCCGGCATCCTGGAGCGCGGCCTGCTGCTCAAGCTCCGCTTCGAGCTCGACCACTACGTCAACCTGCGCCCGTCGCGGCTCTTCCCGGGGGCGACCTCCCCGCTGTCGCCGGCCGTGCTCGACAAGGGCGAGATCGACTTCGTCGTGGTGCGCGAGGGCACCGAGGGTCTCTACACCGGCAACGGTGGCGCGATGCGGGTCGGAACCCCGCACGAGGTCGCCACCGAGACCTCGGTCAACACCGCCTACGGCGTGGAGCGGGTCGTACGCGACGCCTTCGCCCGTGCCCAGGCGCGCCCGCGGAAGAAGCTGACGCTGGTCCACAAGACCAACGTGCTCGTCAACGCCGGCTCGCTGTGGTGGCGGATCACCCAGCAGGTCGCCGAGGAGTTCCCCGACGTCACCGTGGACTACCTCCACATCGACGCGGTGATGATCTTCCTCGCCACCGACCCGAGCCGCTTCGACGTGATCGTCACCGACAACATCTTCGGCGACATCATCACCGACCTGGCCGCTGCCATCACCGGCGGCATCGGCCTGGCCGCCTCCGGCAACATCAACTCCTCTCGGGAGTTCCCCTCGATGTTCGAGCCCGTCCACGGCTCCGCCCCCGACATCGCCGGCCAGCAGAAGGCGGACCCCACCGCGGCCATCCTGTCCGGGGCCCTTCTGCTCGAGCACCTCGGTCACCCCGAGGCTGCCGCAGTCATCGACGCCGCCGTGCTCGCCGACCTCTCCGAGCGCGGCACCGAGCCACGTACGACCTCCGAGGTAGGCGACGCGATCGCCGCCCGCGTAGCCGGCTAGACGCTCATCCCCCGAAGGGGCCGGGCGCAGAGAACTCTGCGCCCGGCCCTTCGTCTGTCCTCATCACTTACCCCTGCCGCAATGGCACAGCACTCGCAGAACAGGACTAATCTCATGGTCATGGAGATCAGCACCACATTGTCGACCCAACCGGCCACCGACAAGCAGCTCGCGGAGGTCCTGGCGAACCCAGGCTTCGGCAACCATTTCACCGATCACATGCTCACCGTCGAGTGGACGCCCGAACAGGGTTGGCACAACGGTCGCATCGAGGCGTACGCACCGCTCAGCCTGGATCCGTCGGCAGCCGTGCTGCACTACGCCCAGGAGATCTTCGAGGGGATGAAGGCCTACCGGCACGAGGACGGCTCGATCTGGTCGTTCCGTCCCGAGGCCAACGCCGCCCGGATGGCCCGCTCCAGCGAGCGGCTCGCGCTGCCCGTCCTCGACATCGAGGACTTCGTGCAGACCGTCTTCGACCTGGTCAAGGTCGACCAGCGGTGGGTGCCCGAGGCCTCCGAGACCGACGAGAAGAGCCTCTACCTGCGGCCCTTCATGTTCGCCTCGGAGTCGTTCCTCGGCGTGCGCCCGGCCCAGCACGTGACCTACATGGTCATCGCCTCGCCCGCCGGCTCCTACTTCAAGGGCGGCGTGAAGCCGGTGCGGATCTGGCTCACCGAGGACTACACCCGCGCCGGCCGCGGCGGCATGGGTGCGGCCAAGACCGGCGGCAACTACGCCTCCTCCCTGGTCGCCCAGGCCGAGGCCTCGGCCAACGGCTGCGACCAGGTGGTGTTCCTGGACGCGCAGGAGGGCAAGTACGTCGAGGAGCTCGGCGGCATGAACCTCTACTTCGTCCACGCTGACGGCCGCATCGTCACCCCCGAGACCGGCACCATCCTCGAGGGGATCACCCGCGCCTCCATCATCGAGCTCGCGGGCAAGCTCGGCTACACCGTCGAGGAGCGCCGGTTCGCGATCGACGAGTGGAAGGCCGGCGTCGAGTCCGGCGAGATCACCGAGGTCTTCGCCTGCGGCACCGCCGCCGTCGTCACCCCGGTCGGCGAGCTCGTCCACAACGGCGGCTCCATCGCCTCCGCCGGTGACGGCGAGGTCTGGAAGACCATCCGCAAGCAGCTCGTCGACATCCAGTTCGGCCGCGCCGAGGACACCTTCGGCTGGATGCGCAAGATCGTCTGACCCCGCAGGCCGAGAAGCCACTCGCGTCGGCCGAGGCGTCAGGCACGCAGGTCGAAGCGTCACCCCGGTCGGCCGAGGTGGCACCCCGGTGCCATCTCGGCCGACGCAGGTGACGCCTCGGCCTGCGGGAGCGACGCCTCGGCCGACGTACGTGACGTCTCGGCCGGGTGTCGGCTGCGGCCGATAAGGTTTGTCACGTGACGACAGCCCCTCGCCGTCTCCCGGCGAACCAACGGGACACCGTTGGTGACTACGACCTGCTCTCCCTGCTGGGGCAGGGCGGGATGGGCCGGGTCCACCTGGCCAGCCACCGTGCGAGCGGTGAGCGGGTGGCGCTGAAGGTGCTGCGCACCCAGTTCGTGGGGGATGAGGAGGGCCGCCATCGGCTCGCGCGCGAGGTCTCCTCGCTGCAGCGGGTGCGGAGCAGGTGGGTGGCCGGCGTGGTCGGCGCCGACCCGTGGGGTGAGGTGCCCTGGCTGGCGACCCGCTACGTGCCGGGACCGACGCTGCACGACAAGATCGTCAACGAGGGTGTGCTCTCGCGCGAGGAGGTCGAGCAGCTGGCCAGCGATCTGGCCGAGGGCATCGCCGACTGCCATGCCGTCGGTGTCCTCCACCGCGACATCAAGCCGGCCAACATCATCGTCGAGGGGCGCACCCCGATCCTGATCGACTTCGGGCTCGCCCGCGTCACCGACGACCCGAAGATCACCGTCACCGGCCTGCTGATCGGCACGCCCGGCTACCTTCCGCCCGAGATCGCCGTCGGCGACCCGGCAACCCCGGCCTCGGACGTGCACTCGTGGGCCTCCGTGGTGGCGTACGCAGCGACCGGCCGCCCGCCCTTCGGCGAGGGCAACGCGATGAAGCTGATGGACCGCGCCCGGCGCGGTGAGCACGACCTCGAGGGAGTGCCGCAGCCGCTGCGCGGGCTGCTCGGCCAGGCGCTCTCACCCGACCCCGCCGACCGCCCGACGCTGGACGAGGTGCGTGAGTGGCTGCGTACGCCGCGCCGGCCGTTCGTGCACCGGCCGGTCGAGCAGCTCTCGCTGAGCGACCGGGCAGAGCGGGAGAAGGCCACCACCCCGGCCGCGCCGTTCCCGCCCGTCGCGAAGATCGCTCCGCCACCCAACAAGCGCCTGGAGAAGCTGCGCCGCGGGGCCCTCTGGCTCGGTCTGCTCGCCTTCGCGGTCGGCGTGATCGCGGCGTTCCCGAGCATCGGGTTCTGGACTGTGCTCGGCGCCGCCTGGCTGATCCGCGCCGGCACTCTCGCAGCCGGAGACCTGCGCCGCTGGCGGTGGTATCGCGGCCGCAAGTGGCACGACGCGCCCCGGCTCCTGATCGGCGCCCCGTGGCGGCTGGTCCGTTCGCTCCCGAAGACGTTCGTCGTCGGGGTGTGGGGCTTCGGCTTCGTGGTGGCGGCGGTGCTGATCGGCTTCGCCCTGCAGCTCTCCCTCGAGGCGGCGCTGGGACTCGCCGGCCTGGCGTTCGTCGTCGCGCTGTGGACCGGGTCCGGACGTGACCGGCTGCGTGACCCGGTGACCAAGGCGGTCCACCGGATCTCGGCGCGCTGGGTGCCGTGGATCCTCGGGTTCGCCGTGGTCGTCACCCTGGCGCTCTTCCCGATCCAGACCCTCTCCGAGGAGGGCTCGCAGTTCTCCGGCGGCGACGAGCCGTGGTGGGTCGAGCTCCTCGGCTGGTGAGACGCTCGTCCCACGGGAGGAGATTTCGTGGCAGTATCGGGGCCATGACGACCCACGTCATCATCATTCGCTAGCGCGTCGAGCACCTGCCCGACGCGCCACCCTCTCGTTCCCGAGAGGGTTTTTTGTTGCCCAGCCCCAGGCCGACCCGAGGACACAAGAGCCATGGAATTCCACGTCTACGACACCACCCTGCGCGACGGTGCGCAGCAGGAGGGCCTCAACCTCAGCGTCGCCGACAAGCTCGCGATCGCCCGGCACCTCGACGGCCTGGGCGTCGGGTTCATCGAGGGCGGCTGGCCGGGTGCGAACCCGAAGGACACCGAGTTCTTCAAGCGGGCCGTCTCCGAGCTCGATCTCAAGCACGCGCGGCTGGCGGCGTTCGGGTCGACCCGCCGGGCCGGGGTGCGGGCGGCTGACGACCCCCAGGTCGCCGCGCTCCGCGACTCCGGCGCGTCCGTCGTCACCCTCGTGGCCAAGTCCCACGACCGCCACGTCGAGCTCGCGCTGCGCACCACGCTCGAGGAGAACCTCGCGATGATCCGCGACACGGTCTCCCACCTGCGCGAGGAGGGCCAGCAGGTCTTCCTCGACGCCGAGCACTTCTTCGACGGCTACCGGGCCAACCGCGACTACGCCCTGGAGGTGCTGAGGACGGCCTACGACGCGGGCGCCGAGGTGGTCGCGCTGTGCGACACCAACGGCGGCATGCTTCCGGGCTGGGTGGCCGACGTCGTCCACGATGTCCGCACCGCCACCCAGGGGGCGGTCGGGATCCACTGCCACAACGACACCGGGTGTGCGGTCGCCAACTCGCTGGCCGCCGTGGACGCCGGCGCGATGCACGTCCAGGGCTGCATCAACGGCTACGGGGAGCGTACGGGCAATGCCGACCTCGTCTCCGTGGTCGCCAACCTGGAGCTGAAGCTGGGCCGCGAGGTGCTGCCGACGGGGCTGCTGGGCGAGGCGACCCGCGTCGCCCACGCGGTCGCCGAGGTGACCAACGTGCCGCCCGCAGGCCGGCAGCCGTACGTCGGTGCCTCCGCGTTCACCCACAAGGCCGGGCTGCACGCCTCCGCCATCAAGGTGGACCCCAACCTCTACCAGCACATGGACCCGGCCGGCGTCGGCAACGACATGCGGCTGCTGGTCTCGGACATGGCCGGGCGGGCCTCGATCGAGCTGAAGGGACGCGAGCTCGGCTACGACCTCTCCGACGATCGCGACCTGGTGACTCGGGTGACCGATCGGGTCAAGGAGGCCGAGCAGCGTGGCTACACCTTCGAGGCGGCCGACGCCTCCTTCGAGCTGCTCCTGATCGAGGAGGTCGAGGGCTCCCGTCCCTCCTTCTTCGAGGTCGAGTCCTGGCGGGTCATCTCCGAGGCCCGCGGTGGTGGCCACGAGGCCGCCTCGACGACCGAGGCGATCGTCAAGATCCACGCCGACGGCGTACGTCACGTCTCGACCGGCGAGGGCAACGGCCCGGTCAATGCGCTCGACCAGGCATTGCGGGCCGCGATCACGCGTGCCTTCCCGGTGGTCGCCGACTTCGACCTGATCGACTTCAAGGTGCGGCTCTTCGACCAGGGACACGGCACCGACGCGAGGACCCGGGTGCTGATCGAGACCTCCGACGGCTCGACGCCGTGGACGACGGTCGGGGTCGGGTCGAACGTGATCGAGGCGTCGTGGGAGGCCCTGGTCGACGGGCTCACCTTCGGGCTGCGCCGGCATGTGGGCGAGACCACACTCCCGGAGGCCGCTGTCACGGAATGAACCTCCGCCGCGAGGACGTTGGACACTTCAACATTGAACTTTCCGTGTCCTACGAGGAGAACCCGTGACCGACACCCGTATCGCCGTACTCGTTGGCAGCCTGCGCGCCGACTCCATCAACCGCAAGCTCGCCGAGAAGCTGGTCGCCGAGGCGCCTGATGGTGTCGTCCTGGAGATCGTCGACGGGCTGGCGGACGTGCCGTTCTTCAACGAGGACCTCGAGGCCGACCCGGGCGAGGCCGTGAGCCAGCTCCGCAAGGTGATCGACGAGGCCGACCGCGTCCTCATCGTGACCCCTGAGTACAACGGCACGATGCCCGCCGTCATCAACAACGCGATCGACTGGCTCTCGCGCCCCTACGCGGCCGGCGTGCTCAAGGGCAAGATCCTCTCCGTCGTCGGCGTCGCCCCGACCCCCTACGGTGCCAAGTGGTCCCACGCCGACGCCGCCCGCTCGGCCGGCATCGGCGGCGCCATCGTCGTCGAGGACGCCATCGTCTCCCAGCCGGTCCACGAGATCGACGTGTTCACCGACGCTGACGCCCAGGCCCGCTTCACCGAGGCCGTCGCGAAGCTTGCGGGATTCGAGCCCGCAGCCGCCTGATCCCCATCCAGGAGGCATCGAAGGGCAGGTCCGCGGGGGAGACCTGCCCTTCGTCATTTATCGCGTGCGCGAAGAGCGATTCAGCCGTACGTTTCGGGCATGAGTGGACCGGTGAAGCAGCTCCGTCTGGTGGTCGAGGCCAAGGACTACGCAGAGGCGGTGGCGTTCTACCGCGACACCCTCGGCCTGCCGGAGGAGGCCGCGTTCTCCGGGCCCGGTGAGGCTCATGTGACGATCCTGGACGCCGGCCGGGCCACGCTCGAGCTCGCCAACTCCGCCCAGCACGCCTACATCGACGAGGTCGAGGTCGGTCGTCCGGCCGCCGGCCACGTACGGGTGGCGTTCGAGGTCGAGGACTCCGCCGCCGTCGCTTCCCGGCTCGTCGATGGCGGTGCCGCGCTCGTCGCGCCGCCCACCCGCACGCCGTGGGAGTCCCTCAACGCCCGTCTCGACGGGCCGGCGGGTCTGCATCTGAGTGTCTTCCAGGAGCTCGCCGAGCCGGCGCTGGCGCCGGACTACCCGGTCACCACCGAACGGTTGGCGCTGCGCCCGATCGACGTCGAGCGCGACCTTGACGACCTGCACGCCTATCTCTCGCTCGAGGAGGTGTGCCGTTTCATCCCGCCGGTGCCGCGTGACCGCGAGCAGCTGCGGAAGGCGTACGCACCCGAGAGGCGCCTCTCCGTCCTGCGCCAGGAGGGAGAGGTGCTCTGCCTCGCCGTCGAGCACGAGGGCCGGCTGATCGGCGACGTGGTGCTCTTCTGGCACAGCAAGGAGCAGCGCTCGGGGGAGATCGGCTACGCCTTCAACCCCGAGTTCAGCGGCCGTGGCTTCGCCACCGAGACCGCACGGGCGCTGCTGGGCCTGGCGTTCGACGGACTCGGCCTGCACCGGGTGACCGCCAGGGTCGACGAGCGCAACGAGGCCTCGGCGCGGGTGATCGAGCGGCTCGGGATGCGCAAGGAGGCGGTCGAGCGTGAGGCCGAGTGGTTCAAGGGCGAGTGGACGACATTGGTGCACTACGCGATGCTCGAGGACGAGTGGCGTTAGCCTGCAGGGGTGGCCGAGCTTCATGATCTGACCGCCCTGGAACAGGGAGAGCTGCTGCATCGATGCGAGGTCTCCCCGGGAGAGATCGCCGAGCACTATCTCGACCGGATCGCCCGGCTCGACGATGTCGGTGCCTTCGTCACGGTGGCTGAGGAGCGGATCTCCACGTGTGCTCGGGAGCTCGCGGTGAAGCCGGTCGGCGCCTCACCGCTGTGGGGCGTACCCACCGCGATCAAGGACCTCAACCTCACCCGCGGAGTGCGTACGACCTTCGGGTCGGCGGTCTTCGCCGACTTCGTCCCCGACGTCTCCGACAACGTGACGCTCTCGATCGAGGCGGCCGGGATGATCTCCCTCGGGAAGACCAACACCCCCGAGTTCGGCTCGCCCTGCTACACCGAGCCCGATGTGGCGCCGCCTGCCGTCACCCCCTGGGACCGTACGCGGATCGCCGGTGGCTCCTCCGGGGGTGCTGCCGCGGCGGTCGCCGCCGGGCTCGTTCCGGTCGCGCAGGGCTCCGACGGCGGCGGCTCGATCCGGATCCCGGCGTCGTGCTGCGGGCTGGTCGGCCTCAAGCCGACTCGTGGGCGGATCTCCCCGTCCCCGATGTACGGCGACGCGGCCGGACTCGCCACCGCCGGTCCGATCGCTCGGTCGGTGCGGGACGCGGCGGCCTTCCTCGACGTGCTCGCCGGGCGGCGTACGGGCGATCCCTTCTGGGCTCCGTCGGAGCCCGCTCCGTTCCTGGACGCGTGCGAGCGGCCGCCGGGGCGGCTGCGCATCGCCCGGTTCATCGAGCCGTTGATCGCCCCGACCTCGGTCGACGTCGAGTGCGTCGCGGCCTGGGAGAACGCCTCCGCCCTGTTGGAGTCGCTGGGCCACGAGATCGTCGACATCCCACGGCCGCTGCCGGTCGAGGCGGTCGCGGTCTTCGAGACGGTCTGGGCCGTCGGCACCGCGATGTCGGTCGTCAACCTGACGCCCGAACAGCGGTCGCAGATCCGGCCGCTGACCCGCTGGCTCACCGAGCAGGGGGAAGCGGTCAGTGGTCCGGCCTTCGGACTGGCGATCGCGGAGCTGCGTCGCTTCGCCGCCGGGGCGCTCGAGGCGCTGGCCCCCTACGACGCCGTGCTCACCCCGACTCTCGCCACCCCGCCCCCGAAGGTCGGCGAGATCCGCGACGATGCCGACCCCGCG
The DNA here is from genome assembly GCF_042730435.1 of Nocardioides sp. NPDC059952. Lineage (NCBI taxonomy): Bacteria > Bacillati > Actinomycetota > Actinomycetes > Propionibacteriales > Nocardioidaceae > Nocardioides > Nocardioides sp. NPDC059952. The sequence goes on from NZ_JBHWLY010000048.1 coordinate 45,540, forward strand.
CGCGACTTCCAGGCCCAGAAGGAGTTCACCCCCTGGACCTCCGCCTGGAACGTCACCGGCATGCCCGCCATCTCCCTGCCCCTCCACTGGACCCCGTCCGGTCTCCCGGTCGGGGTCATGCTCGCCGCCCGCCCCGCCGAGGAGCCCCTCCTGCTGTCCCTCGCGGCCCAGATCGAAGACGCCGCCCTCTGGGACCACCGCCTCCCGCCCGGCTGGTAACCCCTCGCCGAAACCGCATAAATGGCGAGCCGAATCGGTAGTTGTGGGGGGGGGAAGTGGTCGTTGGTGGGGCCCAACATACCGCGCGGGCGCCGGGACAAACCATTCGGGGGGGGGGAGTGGGCGCGGGCGCGGGGC
>NZ_JBHWLY010000049.1:0-42997 GCF_042730435.1 Nocardioides sp. NPDC059952
TGGCAACACGTTCTGGTGGGTTCGTTTTTTTTTATATACTACCGCCCCCTTAATGCCAGAGAGGCCCTCACAGTGATTCGAAGAAGTGGCGCACCCGGCGCGCCCCGGCTGGCCGCGACCGTGCTCGCGACCGCACTGCTCGCCACGGCGCTGCAGACGGCCACGGCGCTGTCGGCGTCGGCCGCCGCCCCGAAGCCGCCGTCGGACGCGAAGCTGGCCGCCGAGCCGGCCCGTCACGACGCGACGAAGGAGCAGTTCTACTTCGTGCTGCCCGACCGGTTCGCCAACGGCGAGACCTCCAACGACGAGGGCGGCCTGACCGGCAGCCGCACCTCGACCGGCTTCGACCCCACCGACAAGGGCTTCTACCAGGGCGGTGACCTCCAGGGCCTCACCGACCGCCTCGACTACATCAAGGGCCTCGGCACCACCGCGATCTGGATGGCACCGATCTTCAAGAACAAGCCCGTCCAGGGCGAGGGCGCGAACGCCTCGGCCGGCTACCACGGCTACTGGATCACCGACTTCACCCAGGTCGACCCGCACTTCGGCACCAACGAGGACCTCGAGACCCTCGTCGACGCGGCCCACGCCAAGGGGATGAAGGTCTTCTTCGACGTCATCACCAACCACACCGCCGACACCGTCGACTACGCGGAGAAGAAGTACGGCTACCGCCCCAAGGGCGCCTTCCCCTACCTGGACACCGAGGGCCGACCCTTCGACGACGCCGACCCGGCTGCCGACCGCGTGAAGGTCGACGAGGACTCGTTCCCCTACACCCCGGCGAACACCGGCGAGATGGTCCCGTCCTGGCTCAACGACCCGACGCTCTACCACAACCGCGGGGACTCCACCTGGGAGGGCGAGTCGACCACCTACGGCGACTTCAGCGGCCTGGACGACCTGTGGACCGAGCGTCCCGAGGTCGTCGAGGGGATGACCAAGATCTACCAGAAGTGGGTCCGCGACTTCGACATCGACGGCTTCCGCATCGACACCGTCAAGCACGTCGACCTGGACTTCTGGACCAAGTGGGCGACCGCCCTCGACGCCTACGCCGCCAAGCAGGGTCGCGAGGACTTCTTCATGTTCGGCGAGGTCTACTCCGCCGACAGCGACGTCACCTCCCCGTACGTCACCCGCGGCCGTCTCGACGCCACCCTGGACTTCCCGTTCCAGGACGCGGCCCGCGCCTACGCCTCGCTGGGGGCTCCGGCCGAACGGCTCGCGAAGGTCTTCGCCGACGACTACAAGTACGCCTCCGACAAGGCGAACGCCTATGAGCAGGTCACCTTCCTCGGCAACCACGACATGGGCCGGATCGGCACCTTCCTCGCGGGTGACCACCCCGACGCGCCCGACGCGGAGCTGGTCCAGCGGGCCCGGCTCGCCAACGAGCTGATGTTCCTCTCCCGCGGAAACCCCGTCGTCTACTACGGCGACGAGCAGGGCTTCACCGGCGCCGGCGGCGACAAGGACGCCCGCCAGACGCTGTTCGGCTCCGAGGTCGCCGACTACCTCGACGACGACCAGCTCGGCACCGACCGCACCCATGCTGAGGACGCCTACGACACCAGCCACCCGATCTACGCCGCGATCGCCGCGCTGGCGAAGCTCCGCAAGGACCACCCGGCCCTGACCGACGGGGTCCAGAAGGAGCTCCACGCCGAGGGCTCGGTCTACGCGTTCTCGCGCACCGGCGAGGACCGGGAGTACGTGGTCGCGGTCAACAACGCCACCGAGGCGAAGACCGTCACCCTGCCTGTCGAGTCGGCGAGCTTCGAGACGATCTACGGCGGCGAGGCCACCGAGACCGCCACCGACGGCAAGGTCACCGTGAGCGTTCCCGCGCTCTCCTCGGTCGTCCTGCGCGCCGACGCCGAGCTCCCGAAGGCAGGCGCGAAGCCGACCCTGTCACTGACCGCCCCGGACGCGGGCGCCACCGGCACCGTCACCCTCACCGCCGACCCGGGGAAGACCTCCGGCGCCCGCGTCGTCTTCGCCGCCCAGGTCGGCAACGGGAAGTGGCGCACCCTCGGCTCTGTCGACCATGCCCCCTACAAGATCACCCAGTACGTCCCCGCGACCGTCTCCGCCGGCACCGCCCTGCGCTACAAGGCCGTGGTGGTCGACCGGGACGTACGCACCGCGAGCGCCCTCGCCGAGACCACGGCCGGCCAGGCACCCGAGGCCGAGAACCCGAGCGCCGTCGACCGCGACTACGCGGTCGTGCACTACCGGCGCGCCGACGGCGACTACACCGGCTGGACCCTGCGGGCCGGCGAGCAGAGCGGCGAGTTCAGCGGCCGCGACGCCTACGGCGCCTTCGCCTGGGTGAAGCTCCCGGACGGCGCGTCCTCGGTGACCTACCGGGTCGAGAAGGACGGCACCGCCGACGGCGCCGAGCGGACGATCGACCTCGCCGAGACCGGCGAGGTCTGGGTCGAGGCGGGTGACGCAGGCCAGGCGACCACGAAGCCGGACGGCGTCTACCCGGAGCCCGACACGTCCAAGGCGGTCATCCACCTGCACCGTGCCGACGGCGACTACGACGGCTGGGGCCTGCACACCTGGACCGGCGCGGCGACCCCGACCGAGTGGTCCAAGCCGCTGCAGCCCACCGGCGAGGACGCCTACGGCATCACCTTCGAGGTGCCTCTGGTCGACGGCGCCACCTCGCTCAATTACATCGTCCACAAGGGCGACGAGAAGGACATCCCCAACGACCGATCCCTCGACCTGACGACGTACGGCCACGAGGTGTGGCTCAACTCGGGTGAGACCAGCTATCTGCTGCCCTCGGTCGGCTCGGTCCCCGAGCTCGATCTCGCCAAGGCGCAGGCGCAGTGGATCGACAAGGACACGGTCGTGCTGCCGAAGGAGATGGCGAGCAGCTCGGCGCTGTCGACCCAGCTGGTCTACGACCGCGACGGCGGCATCACCGTCGATTCCGGTGCGCTCAGCAGCGAGGGCCGCTGGCTGCGGCTGCTGAGCACGTCCCTGACCGACGCACAGAAGGCGGAGTTCCCGCACCTGAAGGACTACACCGCCTTCACCGTGGACACCCGCGACCGCGACCGGATCCGGGAAGCCCTCGCCGGACAGGTCGTGCTCACCCAGCGCATCGGCAACGGCGCCCTGGTCACCGGCACCGGCGTGCAGACCCAGGGCATCCTCGACGACCTCTATGGTGCGAAGGCGGCGAAGGCGGAGCTCGGCCCGGTGTTCAAGGGTGGCAAGGTCACCCTGTCCGTGTGGGCGCCGACCGCCCATGAGGTGAAGCTCGAGCTCGGCAAGAAGCTGGTCCCGATGCGCCGCGACGACGCCAGCGGCGTCTGGGCGGCGACCGGCTCGGCCTCGGCCTGGCGCGGCAAGGAGTACCGCTATGCCGTGACCGTATGGGCGCCGAGCGTGCAGAAGCTCGTCACGAACAGGGTCACCGACCCTACTCGGTCGCGCTGACCACCGACTCCGAGCGCAGCCTCGTCGTCGACCTCGATGACAAGGCGCTCGCCCCGAAGGGCTGGTCGAACCTCAGGAAGCCGAAGGCCGTGTCCATGAAGGACGCCCAGATCCAGGAGCTGCACATCCGCGACTTCTCCGTCGAGGACGAGACCAGCGACCACCCGGGCGGCTACCTCGCCTTCGCCGACGAGGACAGCGCCGGCTCCAAGCACCTGCGGAAGCTGGCCGAGTCCGGCACCTCGTACGTCCACCTGCTGCCGGCCTTCGACATCGCCACCATCCCGGAGAAGAAGAGCGACCAGACCAGCCCCGACTGCGACCTGAAGTCCTTTCCCGCTGACAGCCAGGAGCAGCAGGAGTGCGTCGCCGCGGCGGCCGCAGGGGATGCGTACAACTGGGGCTACGACCCCTACCACTACACGGTCCCGGAGGGCTCCTACGCCACCGACCCCGACGGGACGGACCGCACGGTCGAGTTCCGGCAGATGGTGAAGGCGCTCAACGAGGACGGTCTGCGGGTGGTGATGGATGTGGTCTACAACCACACCACCAGCAGCGGCCAGGCGAAGACCTCGGTGCTCGACAGGATCGTGCCCGGCTACTACCAGCGGCTCCTCGCCGACGGTTCGGTCGCCAACTCGACCTGCTGCGCCAACACCGCGCCCGAGAACACGATGATGGGCAAGCTCGTCGTCGACTCGATCGTGACCTGGGCCAAGGAGTACAAGGTCGACGGCTTCCGCTTCGACCTGATGGGCCACCACCCCAAGGCCAACATCCTGGCCGTCCGCAAGGCCCTCGACGCCCTCACCCTCGAGAAGGACGGCGTCGACGGCAGGAAGATCATCCTCTACGGCGAGGGCTGGAACTTCGGCGAGATCGCCGACGACGCCCGCTTCGTGCAGGCCACCCAGAAGAACATGGCGGGCACCGGCATCGCCACCTTCAGCGACCGCGCCCGAGATGCCGTACGCGGCGGAGGACCGTTCGACGCCGACCCGGGTGTCCAGGGCTTCGCGAGCGGGCTGTTCACCGACCCCAACTCGTCCACGGCCAACGGCACGGAGGCCGAGCAGAAGGCACGGCTGCTGCACCACCAGGACCTGATCAAGGTCGGGCTGTCCGGGAATCTCGCCGGCTACTCGTTCACCGACACCGCCGGCAACCAGGTCACCGGGTCGCAGGTCGACTACAACGGTGCGCCCGCCGGCTATGCGGCGGCGCCCGGTGACGCGCTCGCCTATGCCGACGCCCACGACAACGAGTCGCTCTACGACGCCCTCACCTTCAAGTTGCCCGCCTCGACCAGCACCGCGGACCGCTCCCGGATGCAGGTGCTCGCGATGGCGACGGCAGCGCTCTCGCAGGGCCCGGCGCTGTCTCAGGCCGGCACCGATCTGCTCCGCTCGAAGTCGCTGGACCGCAACTCCTACGACTCCGGCGACTGGTTCAACGCCATCCACTGGGACTGCGAGGACGGCAACGGCTTCGGCCGGGGCCTGCCGCCGGCGGCCGACAACGAGGACAAGTGGCCCTACGCCAAGCCGCTGCTGGCCTCGGCGGCGTCCCCGGACTGCGCGGACATCGAGGGGGCCTCGGCCGCCTACCAGGACCTGCTGAGGATTCGTACGGACGAGCCGGCCTTCCATCTGTCCACCACCGGGCAGGTCCAGGAGAAGCTCGGGTTCCCGCTCTCGGGCAAGGACGAGACGCCGGGTGTCATCACCATGCGCCTCGGTGACCTCGTGGTCGTCTTCAACGCGACCACGACGACGCAGGAGCAGGCGATGAAGGGGGCGAAGGGCGCCGGCTACCGGCTGCACCCGACCCAGGCCGACGGCTCGGACGAGGTCGTCAGGTCGGCGTCGTTCGAGGCGGCTTCGGGCACCTTCACGGTCCCGGCCCGGACGGTAGCGGTCTTCACCCGCTGATCCGCTCGAGAACGTACGCAGCCCCGGCTCATCGAGCCGGGGCCTGCGGCTTCCTGGCCAGGAAGCTCGGTGTCAGATCAGGACGGGCTGTTGCCGGCGATAGCGCCGACCACCACGAGCGCGATGACGACCAGGGCGGCGATGACCATGAGGCCGGCCGGGCTCCGGAAGTCGAACATGGGGATTCCTTTCGGCTAGTTCGGCGACAGGCGTCGAGTGGGGACCGAGGGCCTGCGGACGCGTCGGCACAGCCAGTGCCCTGGGCGTCGCGTATACATAACCAGCCTGTGCGACGGCACGCGTAGGGGAAAAGGTCCCGATCTTTACCGAAGCCATTCACGTCCGACGAGATATGTGATATGGCAACAGTTCACTCGATGAGTCTTCGGTAAAGACTAGCGGCCCGGCGCCGTGGCCCCGGCGGGGGATCGCCGGAACCCACCCGGGTTGTGAGGCCGGTCACCCCATCCCGGCGGCATGCCGTCCGGCCCGTCGACCGAAGTACGAGCCGTCGCCGAGCTGCATGCCGGAGGCGTAGCCCTTGGCATCCTGCGCGAGGTTGGCCGCGCAGGCGCCGGCGGCGTAGAGCCCGGCGATCGCGGAGCCGTCCTCGCGGCGTACCTCTCCTTCGACGGTGGTCGCCAGGCCGCCCATGGTGAACCCGGCGTACATCGCCTTGCCGAGCGAGAGGTCGTAGGCGCCCCAGGGGCCGGTGTCCTGCGGCTCGGTCCACTCCGGCGCCTTGTGGAGCTCCGGGTCCTCGCCGTCGGCCGCGTGGGTGTTGTAGGAGGTCAGGGTGGCGTTCAGGGTCTCGAAAGGTACGCCCAGGCCGGCCGCCATCTCCTCGACCGTCTCCCAGCCGTCGATGAACGGGCACAGCGGCATCTTGGGGTGCTCGATGTGCGCCGAGTCGACGATCAGGAAGGCGGCCGAGTCCGGCTGCTCCATGACGAAGGCGGCCGTACGCGCGTGGTAGGAGTCCTCCGGCACGAACCGCTTGCCGTGCTTGTTGACGATGATCCCGGTGAGCAGGATCGAGGGCGGGTAGAACGGAGCGGTCTGGAACGGCTCGTCCATGAACCGCCACCGACCGCCCGCCGAGGCACCCAGGCGCAGCCCGAGACCGTCGTCGTAGGTGGAGGCCAGCGGGAAGAGCTTCTCGCCGAGGCTCGGGGTGTGCTCGGCGACCATGTCGGCGTTGCCGACGAAGCCGCCCGCCGCCAGGATCACCGCGCGGGCGCGGATCGCGCCGCGCTCCTCGAAACGTCGCCAGGCCAGGCCGACGACACGGCCGTCCTCGATCACCAGGTTGGTGGCACCGGTCTCGTAGCGGATCACCGCCGAGGTCTCGGCCAGCCGGTCGGCCATCCGGTCGACGACCAGCTTGGCGCCGCCGGTGTCGCCCGGGACCGGCACCTTGTGGCCGCGTGGTGCCGGGACGGCGAGGTCACGGAACGGGTGCACCTTCTCGTTGCCGGTGTACATCAGCCCCTCGGTGCCGGGCTGGATGACGGCCTTGCCGGGCCAGAAGGTGCGCTCGAACTCGAACCCCAGCGCCTCGAGCCAGTCGAAGTGCTCGACCGAGTCATCGCAGTAGGCCCGGATCTTGTCGTCCTCGGGCTCCTTGGAGACCGCGTGGATATAGGCGAACATCTCCGCGGCCGAGTCCTCGATCCCGGTGGCCTTCTGCACCGCGGTGCCGCCGCCGAGATAGAAGTGTCCGCCGGCCATCGCCGAGGTGCCGCCGGGCTCGGCGGCACGCTCCAAGACGATCGTGCGGGCGCCGGTGCGGGCCGCTTCCAGCGCCGCCGCTCCGCCGGCCACGCCGAAGCCGACCACGATCACGTCGGTCTCCTCCGACCAGCCGCCGAAGCGCTCCTCGACGTCGGTGGGGGAGAGTACGTCGGGCAGTGCCGTTCCGCTCATGCCGTCCTCCCATGTAACACGTCGTTCGTAGGACTATCCGGTCGTTCCAATAGGGCGAGTAGTCCTACGAACAGCGTGTTACAGCTCGCGCGGCTCATCGCTTCTCCAGGTAGCAGTCGGCGAGGACCGGGGCGCCGTCCCGGGCCGGATCTTCGGACGAGATCGTGGCTCTGACCAGGGTCTTCGGCTCCTCGTCCCATGCCTCGATCGAGATCGTCTCGCCGGGGAAGACGATCCCCGCGAACCTGGCACCGAACCCGGCGACCCGGGTGGCATCGCCGTCGAGGAGCAGACCGGTCGCCTCGCGCAGCACGACCCCGTAGGAGCACAGCCCGTGCAGGATCGGCTTCGGGAAGCCTGCCTTCGCGGCGAAGGCGGGGTCGGCGTGCAGCGGGTTGCGGTCGCCGCACAGCCGGTAGAGCAGTGCCTGCTGCTCCGTGACGGCGTACGTCGTGGCCGCATCGGGCGCGCGGTCGGGAACCGGCAGTGCCGTCGACGGCCCGCGCTCGCCCCCGAAGCCGCCCTCGCCGCGTACGAAGATCGAGCTCCTGACGGTCCACAGCGGATCGCCGGCCGGCGTCGTGGCGGTGCCCTCCTGGACGATCACGGCGGCCTTGCCCTTGTCCCAGACCTCGGCGATCCGGGTCGCGACGACTGCCTCGCCCGAGGTGGGGATCGGGCCGTTCACCCGGATCTCCTGGGAGCCGTGGAGCACCGAGGCAAGGTCGATGTCGCAGCCCGGCAGGTCCAGCGAGGGCGGCTCGGTGACGTGGAAGGTCGGTGCCACGACCCCGAAGGAGGGGAGCACGGAGAGGGCATCGGAATCGAGCGTGTAGCGCAGCGCGGCCGGGTCGGTCGCGTCGCCGGGACGCGAGCCGGCGCCGATGCCGAGGTGGTAGAGCAGCACGTCGGACGAGGTCCACGAGAACGACTGGGTCGGCAGCGACGCGCCGATGGCCTTGGTCGGGTCGATGGGCATCAGTTCGTCTCCTTCAGAGCGCAGTCCTCGGCGGCCAGGTAGCCGAAGACGAGGGCGGGGCCGATGGTGGCGCCGGGGCCGGCGTAGGTGCGTCCCATCACGGCGGAAGAGACGTTGCCGGCGGCGTACAGACCCTCGATGGCGGAGCCGTCGGCGCGCAGGACGCGGGCGCGCTTGTCAGTGACCAGGCCGCCCTTGGTGCCGAGGTCGCCGGGGGCCATCTTGACGGCGTAGAACGGCGCCTGGTCGATGACGTTGAGCGAGCAGTTCGGCTTGACGGTGGGGTCGGAGTAGTACTTGTCGTAGGTCGACTCGCCGCGGTGGAAGTCCTCGTCGACGCCGGACTCGGCGAAGCCGTTGAACCTGGCCAGCGTCTCGCGCAGGCCGTCGACGGGCACCTCGATCTTCTCGGCCAGCGCCTCCACGGTCGACGCCTTCACGACGACTCCGTCCTTGAGCCAGCGCCCCGGGAAGGGCTGCTTGGGTCCGAGCCCGGCGAAGATGTAGCGGTTGCGGTAGCGCTGGTCGAAGACCAGCCACGCCGGGACGTGCGAGACGCCCGTCTCGTGGCCCTTGTAGATCTCGTGGACGGCCTCGACGTAGGGGAGCGCCTCGTTCATGAACCGCTTGCCGGCGCCGTTGATGATGATCGAGCCGGGCAGGTTGCGCTCGGCGAGCGCGAACCACGGCCGCCCGGGGAACGGGATCGTCGGGCCCCACCAGGACTCGTCCATCAGGTCGGTGTCGGCCCCGGCCGCGATCCCGGCCAGGATCCCGCCGCCGGTGTTGCTCTGGGCCCCGGTGGTCCACTCGACCGAGGTCGGCGCGGGCAGGTACTTCTCCCGCATCTCCAGGTTCCGCTCGAAGCCGCCGGAGCCGAGGATCACGCCGCGCCGCGCCCTGATCACCGTCGTCGGGCCGTCCTCGCCGCGGCGTACCTCGACACCGACGACCCGGCCGCCCTCGGTGACCAGGCCGACCAGCTCGGTCTCGTAACGGATCGGGACGCCGGCGTCGAGAAGCCCCTTGCGCAGCCCGATCGCGAGCGCCGCGCCCATGGCGTACATCTTCTTGCCGAGCAGTCCGGAGAGGATGCGGGCGACCGCGATCTTGACCATCGTGATCGGGCCCCGGATCGTGCGCATGCCGAGGCTGATCTTGCGGAAGTCGGCCTGGGTGACGACCATGTTGGCCGGCGACTTCGTATAGGGCGGGTGCAGCCGCGAGAGCTCCTCGCCGATCACCCGGGCGTCGAGCGGGACCGGCTCGACGGAGCGTCCGGCACCGCGGCCACCGGGGGCCTCGGGGTGGTAGTCGGCGTAGTCGGGGACCCAGCTGAACCGCACCGGGGTCTTCTCGCAGACGAAGGAGAGCACCTCCGGGCCGCGGCCGAGGAACGTCTCGCGGCGCTCTGCCGGCACGACGTCGCCGACGATCGACTCGAGATAGAGGCTGGCGGCCTCTGCGGAGTCCTTCTGGTGGGCCGCCTCGAGGGCGTGGTTGCGGGGGATCCAGACCCCGCCGCCCGAGCGGGACGTCGAGCCGCCGAAGTAGGCACTCTTCTCGATGACCACGGTCTCGAGCCCATGACGGCGGGCGGCCGCCAGCGCGGCGGTCATCCCGGCGCCCCCGGCGCCCACGACCACGACGTCGTAGGTCTCCTCGTTCGTCTGACCCATGGTGCTCCTCAACCTCGTGCCATCAGGCGGCGCTATCTAAGAACTGAAACACGTTCTACCATAGACGACGGCCGACGAAACACGCCCAGGGACTCGACAAAACTGAAACGTGTTCTAGTATTGATCCATCGGCAGCGCACGAACCGCGCCGTCCGAGGACATCTGGGACACCATGCAGGAAGGCAGAGCGGTGAGCGAACCGACACAGCGCCCCCACAAGGACGCACAGACCGTCAGGGACGGGGTGCAGGACCTGCTGCCCACGATCAGGGACCGTGCGGAGGAGACCGAGCGTCTCCGGGTCGTGCCCGAGTCGAGCGTCAAGGAGCTGGAGGAGGTCGGCTTCTTCAAGCTGCTGCAGCCGGCCCGCTTCGGCGGTCTCGAGGCCGACCCGGTCGACTTCTACACCTGTGTGCGCGACATCGCCTCGGCGTGCGGATCGACCGGCTGGGTCTCCAGCGTCCTGGGCGTGCACCCCTGGCAGATCGCGCTCTTCGACGACGAGGCCCAGCAGGCGGTCTGGGGTGAGGACCCCGACACGCGGGTGTCCTCCTCGTATGCGCCGGTGGGCAAGGCGGCGATCACCGAGGGCGGTTTCAACCTCTCCGGCCGCTGGTCGTTCTCCTCCGGTTGCGCACACGCCACCTGGGTGCTGCTCGGTGGCCTCGTCTTCAACGACGAGGGCCACGTGGTCGACTTCCGTACGTTCCTGGTGCCGCGCGCCAGCTACGAGATCGTCGACGTCTGGAACGTCGTCGGCCTGGCCGGCACCGGCTCCAACGACATCGTGGTCGAGGACGTCTTCATCCCGGAGACCTTCACGCTCTCCATGGCCGAGACCGGACGCTGCAAGGGCCCCGGTCAGGCGGTCAACACCGGCGACCTCTACAAGCTGCAGTTCCACTCGCTGTTCACCACCACGATCACCACGCCGATCATCGGCATGGCCCGCGGTGCCTACGAGGAGCACGTGACCATGCAGCAGAACCGGGTCCGCGCCTCCTACGGTGAGAAGGCGTCCCTGGACCCCTTCGCCGCCGTGCGCGTGGCGACCGCCTCCTCCGACATCGACGCCGCCTGGGCGCTGCTGATGGGCAACATCCGTGAGCAGCAGGCCCACGTCGCCCGCGGCGAGAAGATCCCGATCACCCAGCGGCTGCGGATCCGCCGCGACCAGGTCCTCGGCACCCAGCGGGCGATCGACGCGATCGACCTGCTCTTCGAGGCCTCCGGTGGCCGCGCGCTGGCTTCGGGCACGCCCCTGCAGCGCGCCTGGCGCGATGCCCACGCGGGCCGTGTCCACGCCGCCAACGACCCCGAGCGGGCGCTGCAGATGTACGGCGCCTCGGAGTTCGGGCACAAGGTCGACCCGGGGATGTACTGATGGCGCTGGTGAAGGAGGACGTCGCCCACGACGTCGCGATCAAGACCGAGGCCGCGGGTGAGATCTCGCTGCGCTACTACGACCTGGGTTCGGACCGGGATGACCGGCTGCCGCTGGTGATGCTTCACGGCGGGGGTCCCGGGGCCTCGTCGTGGTCCAACTTCGGCTCCGCGCTGGAGGGCTTCGCTGCCGACTTCCGCACGATCCTGGTCGACCAGCCGGGTTTCGGGGCCTCCGACAAGCCGGAGGTGGTGGGCAACTACTACCGCTTCGCCGGCGACGCGGTGATCGCCCTTCTCGACGAGCTGGGCCTGGAGAAGGTGCACCTGCTGGGTAACTCGCTCGGTGGCGGGACCGCGATGCGGATCGCTCTCACGTATCCGGAAAGAGTGGGACGGCTGGTGCTGATGGGGCCGGGTGGGCTCTCGCTCAACCTCTTCCATGCTGATCCGACCGAGGGCGTACAGCGCCTGATGGACTTCTCCGCCGACCCGACCCGGGAGGCGCTCAAGGCGTTCATCTCGACGATGGTCGTGAACCAGAAGCTGGTCACCGACGAGCTGGTCGAGGAGCGGTTCGCGGACGCGACCGCGCCCGGCGCGCGCGAGGCGATGGCGTCGATGGGCTGGTCGTTCTACAACCCCGAGACGGCTGAGGACGGCATGCTGTGGCGCGAGGCGCACAAGCTCCGCCACCACACCCTGCTCACCTGGGGCCGTGAGGACCGGGTCAACCCGCTCGACGGTGCGTTCCCCGCGCTGAAGCTGATCCCCAAGGCGCAGCTGCATGTCTTCCCGCGTTGTGGGCACTGGGCACAGATCGAGGCCGCCGACGAGTTCCGCGAGGTCGCGGCTTCGTTCTTGAAGAGGCACAAGGAGCGCGCATGATCGACATCAAGTCCATGGGCTACGTACGCGTCACCAGCACCGACCTGGAGGCGTGGCGTACGTTCGCGGAGAAGGTGCTCGGCCTGGTGACGGCCAAGGGCCCGAACCAGGAGCACCTCTACTACCGCATCGACGAGGTCTCGGCCCGGCTCGTGATCGAGCCGGGCGAGGTCGACCAGCTCGCCTGTGTCGGCTGGGAGGTCGCCGACCACACCGCGCTGGCGCAGGCCCGCGAGCACCTGGAGAAGTCCGGGGTCGAGGTGGAGGAGGGCAGCCCCGAGGAGCTCGCCGAGCGGCGGGTGCAGGAGATGCTGCGGTTCCGCGACCCCTTCGACAACGTCTTCGAGCTCTTCCACGGCATCACCTACGAGCGCCGCCCCGCGGTCTCGCCCTACGGCCACACCTTCGTGACCGGTGAGCAGGGAATGGGCCATGTGGTGATCCCGGTCTCCGACGACGTCGAGGCGCTGGAGTTCTACCGCGACACGCTCGGCTTCCGGCTGCGCGACTCGATGAGCATGCCCGGCGAGTTCGCCGGCAAGGAGCCCGGCACGAAGATCTGGCTGCGCTTCCTCGGGATCAACCCGCGTCACCACTCGCTGGCGTTCCTGCCGTTCCCCAACGACTCCAAGTGCGTCCACATCATGCTGGAGGTCGACAAGCTCGACGACGTCGGCAGGGCGCTGGAGCGGGTGAAGAAGTACGGTGCGAAGCTGTCGGCCACGCTCGGGCGGCACATGAACGACGAGATGGTCTCCTTCTACGTGAAGTCGCCGGGTGGTTTCGACATCGAGTTCGGCACCGAGGGGCTGCAGGTCGACGACCACAGGTGGGTCGCCCGGGAGTCCACGGCCGTCTCGTACTGGGGTCACGACTTCGGCGTAGGTCAGTGATCGGGTATGCGTATAGAGGTGCCTGACGGGATGTCTCCTGATGCTGCCGAGAGCTGGCCGCATCCCGAGCTGATCGAGTCCTTCCACGGTCGCTTCGACTTCGAGGCGCCACCGTCTCCACCGGAGACCCCTGCCGACGCGGAGGCGGACGACCGGTTCCGTACGGTGCTGGGCCGGTTCGCCTCCGGGGTCACCGTGATCGCCGCGCAGACCGCGGAGGGCCCGGTCGGGATGACCTGCCAGTCCTTCTCCTCGGTGTCGCTGCGACCACCGCTGATCCTCTTCGCGCCGACCAAGTCCTCGCGCGCCTGGGCCCGGATCCGCCGTGCCGGGCACTTCTCGGTCAACATCCTCGCCGCCGGCCAGGAAGCCGTCTCGAACCAGTTCGCCTCGCGCGCCGCGGACAAGTACGCCGACATGTCCTGGACCCCGTCGGCCCACCACGGCGACCCGCACCTCGAAGGGGCCGTCGGCTATCTCGACTGCGCGGTCCACTCGGTCCACGAGGAGGGCGACCACTACCTCGTCGTCGGCCGCGTCCTGGATCTCGAGGAGGGCACCGCCACCGAGCCGCTGCTGTTCTTCCGGAGCAACTACCGGGAGCTGGACTGACTGGTCCTGGCATGGTTCAGCTTTTGCTGAATACATGTTTCGCTGTACTGTCGCGGCATGGTCACCGCCACCACCTCGTCGCTGGACGCCCTCGCCCGGTTCGGGCACGCCCTCTCCGATGCGACCCGGGCCCGGGTCCTGATGCAGCTGCGCGAGGGGCCGGCCTACCCGGCTGAGCTGTCGGAGTCGCTAGGGGTGACGCGCCAGTCGATGTCGAACCACCTGGCGTGCTTGCGCGGCTGCGGCCTGGTCGTCGCGGTTCCCGAGGGCAGGCGCACCCGCTACGAGCTCGCCGACGGCCGCCTCGCGCACGCACTGGCTGACCTCCACGACCTGATCCTGGTCACCGATCCGGAGGCGTGCCGCGACTCCGCCGAGCAGGGCTGCTGCTGATGGGCCACGGACACGGTCACGGACATGGTCACGGCGCCGCCGTGGGCCACGCCGGCGGCAGGCACCGGTGGCGGCTGGCGGTCACCTTCGCCATGGTGGCGGCGTTCCTGGTCGTCGAGCTCGTCGCAGGCCTGTGGTCGGGGTCGCTGGCCCTGATCTCGGACGCCGGGCACATGACGGCGGACGTCGTCGCGCTCGGCGCCGCGCTGGTCGCCACCCGGATCGCGACCCGCGCCGACACCACCGGCCGGAGGACGTACGGCTCCTACCGGGTCGAGGTGTTCGCCTCCGGTCTGACCGTGCTGATCATGCTCGGCGTCTCGGCCTACGTCGTGCTCGAGGCGATCGGGCGCATCGGTGAAGCCTCCGAGGTCCAGTCCGGAGCCATGCTCGTGGTCGGCGCGATCGGCCTGGCGGTCAATATCGTCTCCATGGTGCTCCTGCGTGCGGGAGCCGGTGAGTCGCTCAGCGTCAAAGGGGCCTACTTCGAGGTGGTTGCCGACGCCGCCGGGAGCGTCGGGGTCATCGCGGCCGGCCTGCTGGTCGCGGCCACCGGACAGCCGTTGTGGGACGTCGCCGTGGCCGTCGCGATCGGGGTCTTCGTGGCCGTACGCGCCGTGGTCCTGGGCCGGCAGGTCCTCTCGGTCCTCGGGCAGCACGTCCCCGACGGGATGGCCGTCGACCAGGTCGTCGCCGATCTCGAGGCGGTCGACGGTGTCGACGGCGTCCATGACCTGCATCTGTGGACGTTGACCTCGGGGATGCACGTCGCGACCGCTCACCTCCTGCTGGACCCCGGCACGGATGCGCAAGAGGTGCTGACCGGCGCGCAGGCCATGCTCGCCACGCGCCACCGCATCGAGCACGCCACGCTCCAGACCGAGACCGCGCCGACCCGGCAGTGCCACGAGGTGACCTGGTGAGCTCCGACCTTCCGGTCCAGGTCATCGGCCGACGCGTCGATCTGACGCCGCCCTCGGGGCCCGATCGGCCCCGAAGAGCCGTGCTGGTGCGCCGGGTCCGCCTCCTGGTCGCCTTCACCATCGCCTACAACGTCGTCGAGGCCGTGGTCGCGCTCGCGGCCGGCACGCTCGCCGGCTCGGCGGCCCTGCTCGGTTTCGGCCTCGACTCGGTTGTCGAGGTCTCCTCCGCCGTCGCGGTCGCCTGGCAGTTTGCCGGCCACGATCCTGAGGCCCGCGAGAAGGTCGCGCTGCGGATCATCGCGCTCTCCTTCTTCGGGCTCGCCGCCTTCGTCTCCTATGACGCCGTCACCAGCCTGATCGCTGGGCACGCCGCCGACCATTCCAGTCTCGGCATCGGCATCGCCGCGCTGAGCCTGCTCGTCATGCCGGTCGCATCCTGGGTCCAGCGCCGCACCGGAACCGAGCTCGGCTCACACTCCGCCGTCGCCGACTCCAAGCAGACGCTGCTGTGCACCTACATGTCCGCCGCACTCCTGCTCGGTCTGCTCGCCAACAGCACCTTGGGCTGGTGGTGGGCTGACTCGGCTGCCGCGCTCGTCATCGCCGCCCTGGCCGTACGCGAGGGCATCAACGCCTGGCGCGGGGAGGTCTGCTGCTCACCTGCTGAAGCGTTCTTCGACCGCGACGATCACAACGGTTGCGACGGCGACTGCGCCTGCTGTTGACCGGGGCTCACAGCTCATCGAGCCGCCTGATCGCGGCCGCTTCGTCGGGGTCCGGTGCGGACTCGTCGAGGAAGGCCCGGGTCACCTCGACCGCGACGTCGGGGGCGAGGCGTTTGAGGCTCATCGCGAGCACGTTGGCGTCGTTCCACAGCCGTGCGCCGCGGGCGATCCACGGCTCCCAGGCGAGAGCAGCGCGGACGCCGGGGACCTTGTTGGCGGCGATCGTGGTGCCGGTGCCGGTCCAGCACATCACCACGCCGACGTCGGCGCGGCCCTCGACGACCGCCCTGCCGATGTCGGCGCCCAGATCGGGCCAGGAGGCGGTGGTGAGCACCTCCACCTCTCCGCGCTCGTGCAGGTGGTCGAGCACTGCCCGCGTCGTCTCGTTCTCGTCGTCGGCCCCGAACGCGATCCGCATGGCCCCAACCTATCGCCAGGGGTAGCGTCGGCGGCATGATCCTCGCGTGTCACACCCTGGTCTACTCCGACGATCACGGTGGCCTGGTCGCGATGGTGCGCGTCCCCGGTGCGGACGACGTCCAGATCTACCAGCCGCGGCACCGCACGGCGTACGACTCCTGATCTCAGGCGTGGGTGGCGGGTCCGCCGGGCCCGGTCAGCTTCGCGCTGGGCTGATCCTTCAGGCTGGTGGTGAGCTCCCAGGTGCGCTGGTAGCCGGTGTGCGCGATGCGCCAGCCCTGGGGCGTACGGGCGTAGCGGTCCTCGTAGAAGGCGGCGCCCTCGAGGGCGAACCCGAAGGCGGGGGCGAAGACCTTGTCGTAGAGGTACCAGCGGCCGGTGGCGACGTCGCCGTCGACGGCGATCTCGGGGTGATGGAGGTGGTGCATCGTGATGATCGTGCCGGGCAGGTTGGTGCGCATGTAGTCGACGAGCTCGCCCGGTGAGGTGAACGAGAGCCCGGCGTAGTCGGCGGTGGCGTCATCGCTGAAGCAGCTGGCGAACTCGTCCCACTGCTTGGTGTCGAGGAGGCGTACGTAGCGGTACTTCAGCTGCTCGATCTCCCTGGTGTCACTCATGGATCCATCATAGTAGAACGTGTTCTACAAATGGGTGGCTGTGGGCTGTCGTTCGGCCGCCGGTCGGCGGGATGTCACGACGAGGACCGTCCTCCAGGTGCAGGATCGAGGTGTGGACGGGATGGTCGAGCTGCGCGAGCGGCGGGCGGCGCTGCTGGCGAACCGCTACCTGGGTCTTCGGGGCGGAGCATCCAGGGGTCGCGGTGGGTGAGGCCTGGGCGGGCCACATCCGGCTCCGCATCCATGCGTCGCGAGCTCCCGCGGCGTCGGCGAGGCCGATCGTCCTCGCCCTCCACGGCGGTGGCTGGTGCTGGGGGACGCCCGAGCAGTCGCGCTGGATGGCCGGACACATCGCCGCCCGCGCGGGGGCCGTGGTGGTCGCGCCGGCCTACCGGCTCGCGCCCGAACACCCCTATCCAGCGGCTGTCGAGGACTGCTGGGCCGCGCTGCGGTGGGTCATAGAGAATGCAGCCGACCTCGGTGGCGACCCCGAGAGGATCGCAGTGCTGGGCGACAGCGCGGGCGGCACTCTCGCCGCGGTCCTTGCCCTGAGATCTCTTGAGGAAGCCGATGCGCGGCTCCGCGGTCAGGTGCTCATCTACCCGCTCGTCGATCTCGTCGGTCTGCGCGGGCCGGGGCTGGGTGGCATCGTGGAGAACTATCTCGGCGGCGAGGAGTCGCGAGCCCGGGAGTGGACGGCCTCGCCGCTGCGGGCCGAGTCCCATGCCGGCCTGCCGCCCGCCCTCGTCCTCACCGCGCAGTTCGACCCGCTGCGCCCGCACGCGGAGCGATACGCCGCGGTGTTGCGTACGGCCGGGGTGGACGTCGCCATGCACTGCCCGCGCCTCGCGACCCACGCCTACATGACCCTCCCCGGCCTCTCGCCGGCCTCGACAGGCGGCCTGGCTCGCGTAGTGGCGTACCTGAACGATGTCCTGGCCCCCTGAGGCCGAGTGGTCAGGGGAGCGCTAGGCGGGTGGCGAGCTTGTCGAGGTAGGTGAGCACGCCGGCCGGCTCGGTGTCGGGGACGCCCCAGATCAGCTCGTCGGCCACTGACCACTCGGCCAGGTCGTCGGGTGTCGGCCGCTTCGCGACGAGGACGCGGACCTCGGGCTTGCCCTCACGGCCGGCCGACTCCCACTCGTCCTGCAGCGTCTTCACCTTGTCACCGATGCCGGCCTCGGTCGGGGTCGACATCCAGCCCTCCGCGTTGCGCGCGATCCAGCGCAGCGTCTTGGGGCCGCCGCCGGCGCCGACGATCGTCGGGATCCGGCCCTGCGGGGGCTTCGGGTAGGCCCAGGAGGGGCCGAAGGAGACGAACTCGCCGTCGTAGGCCGCCTCCTCCTCGGTCCACAGCGCGCGCATCGCCTCGAGGTACTCCTTGAGCGCGGTGCGCTTGCGGTCGCCCGGGATGCCGTGGTCGGCGAGCTCGTCGGTGTTCCAGCCGAACCCGACGCCCAGCGAGACCCGGCCGCCGGAGAGGTGGTCGAGGGTCGCGATCGTCTTGGCGAGCGTGATCGGGTCGGACTCGACCGGCAGCGCGACCGCCGTGGAGAGCCCGATCCGCGAGGTCACCGCGGCGCAGGTTCCGAGCGTGACCCAGGGGTCGAGCGTACGCAGGTAGCGGTCGTCGGGGAGCTCGGCGCCGCCGGTGGGGTGCAGGGCGTCGCGGCGCACCGGGATGTGGGTGTGCTCGGGCACGTAGAACGTGTCGAAGCCGCGCTCCTCGGCGGCGGAGGCGAGCTCGGCGGG
This sequence comes from Nocardioides sp. NPDC059952, assembly GCF_042730435.1. Lineage (NCBI taxonomy): Bacteria > Bacillati > Actinomycetota > Actinomycetes > Propionibacteriales > Nocardioidaceae > Nocardioides > Nocardioides sp. NPDC059952. Next base: position 18,590 of record NZ_JBHWLY010000049.1, read on the forward strand.
CGTGATGCCGCGGTCCGAGGTGAACAGGACGATGCCGTGGCGCATGACACAACAGTAGAACGTGTTCTAGTCTTTGCGGAAGGGATCACCGGGAGAGAGAAGTGAACATGGAAGCCGACTACATCGTCGTAGGCGCCGGGAGTGCGGGCTGCGCCACCGCCCGCAGGTTGGCCGAGAGCGGTGCCAGCGTGATCGTGATCGAGGCGGGCACCAAGGACACCGCCTTCGGGATCAAGAACCTGCTCGAGCTCCCCGGCGCGGTCGCCGCGATGCTCTCCACGCCGCAGCTGAAGAAGCTGGTCGACTGGGGCTACAAGTCGGTCCCGCAGAGCGCTGCCCTCGACCGGGTCATCCCGATGACCCGCGGCAAGGTGCTGGGCGGGTCATCCTCGATCAACGGCATGCTCTGGGTGCGCGGCAACCGACAGAACTTCGACGACTGGGCGGCCGACGGCGCCACCGGGTGGTCCTACGACGACGTGCTGCCGGCGTTCAAGCGGATGGAGGACTTCGAGGCCGGTGCCGACGAGTTCCGCGGCCAGGGTGGACCGGTCAAGGTGCGCTACCAGAAGGACCTCACCCCGGCGACCCAGACCTGGCTCGACGAGGCGCCCAAGCGGCTCGGGGTCGCTGCGCTCGAGGACTACAACGGCAAGCAGCAGGAGGGTGTCGGCGTCGTCCAGCTCTCCGCGTCCGAGGGACGCCGTTACTCCACCTCCAAGGCCTACCTGCGCGAGGACCCCCTGGACAACCTGCTGATCCTGACCAAGGCGCAGGTCACCCGGGTGCGGATCGAGGGATCCCGCGCCACCGGCGTCGAGGTGGTCGGCGCCGACGGCGACACGCAGACCATCCGGGCGACCCGTGAGGTCATCGTGGCGGCCGGCGTCTACGGCTCGCCGCACCTGCTGATGCTCTCCGGGATCGGTCATGCCGACCACCTCCGCGAGCACGGCATCCAGGTCCACGCCGACCTGCCGGTCGGCGACAACTTCCACGACCACCTCTTCGTGCCCGTCTCCTTCCGGATGGACTCGGCGCTGCGGAAGCCCACGCCCGCCTACTTCGCCGCGGGCTTCGCCAAGTCGAGGATCACCCGCAAGGGCTGGGCAGCCGGCTCGCAGTTCGAGGCCTTCGGGTTCGTACGCAGCGCCCTGGCCGACCGGGTCCCGGACCTGCAGCTGCACGTCCTCTACTGGGTCTACCCGTTCCCGAACCAGGACGGCGACAAGGCGATCCGCCCGCCGACGAACAAGCCCGGCCTGTGCATCCTGCCGACCCTGATCTACCCCGAGAGCCGCGGCACCGTACGTCTGGCCAGCGCCGACCCCTCCGCACACCCGTTGCTCGACCCGGCCTACCTGACGTCCGGCAAGGATACCGAGGTGCTCCTGGACGGCATCGCGAAGGTGCGCGAGATGATGGTCGGTCTCGGGGACAACCAGGGCGAGATCTCGCCGGGACCGTCCTACGCCACCCCGGAGGCGACCCGTGAGCTGCTGCCCAACATCGTGCACAGCGTCTACCACGGCGTCGGCACCTGCCGGATGGGCTCGGACGAGCGCGCCGTGGTCGACCCGTCGCTGCGCGTGAAGGGCATCGACGGCCTGCGCGTGGCCGACGCGAGCGTGATGCCCTCGATCACCGGAGGCAACACCAACGCGCCCTCGATCATGATCGGTGAGCGCGCCGCCGACCTGATCCTGGGGGCCTGATGTCCGACCTGCTCCTGAGCGAGGACCGCGACCGCGTCCGTACGCTGACCCTCAACCGTCCCGAACAGCTCAATGCTTTCAGCCAGGCGCTCTACGTCGCCCTGGCCGAGGCGCTGCGCGAGGCCGACGAGGACCCGGAGGTGGCGGTCGTGCTGCTGACCGGGACCGGTCGGGCGTTCTCGGCCGGCACCGACCTGGTGGAGATGAAGGAGACCGCCTCGGGGGCCGAAGACGGTGCCTCGCACGGATTCATCGGCCTCGTCGACGCCCTGACGGCGTTCTCCAAGCCGCTGGTCGTGGCGGTCAACGGTCTCGGGCTCGGCATCGGTGTGACCCTCCTCGGCTTCGCCGACCTGGTTCTCGCCTCGACGAAGGCGAGGTTCAAGACGCCGTTCACCACCCTCGGGGTCGCGCCGGAGGCGGCCTCCAGCTTCCTGTTCCCGAGGCTGATCGGACGCCAGAACGCTGCCTGGATGCTGATGTCTGGGAACTGGTTCAGCGCCGAGGAGGCCCACGAGATGGGGCTCGTCTGGCGCGTCACCGAGCCCGAGGAGCTCCTCGAGGTCGCCTGGGACCACGCCGCCACGCTCGCCACGAGGCCGATCAGCAGCCTGGTGGCGGTCAAGGAGACGATGACCGCGCCGCTGCGCCCTGGGATCGAGGCGGCTCGCGAGCTCGAGAACGCCAAATTCGCCGAGCTGCTCGGCGGGCCTGCCAACATCGAGGCGCTCGTCGCCTTCGCCGAGGGGCGGGAACCCGACTTCACCAGCCTTCCGCCCGGGGCCTGAGCGGGGTCAACGGGTTCGCTGGTCAAAGCTCCCGTACCGGTCGCGGCCGTCGAGGTGGTACTTGCGCTCCATCTGGGTCAGGTCGTCGTCGATCTGACGGCTGCGACGCCGGTCCAGGAGCGCCGCGATGAGCGTGAGAACGCTCCAGAACAGGATCATCCCGACCACGACTGCGACGATGGTGCCGTTCATCGGTGATCAGCTCCTTTCTGCTGGGTCGATCTGCTCGTGGCCGGGTCCTCCCGGTCCGGGCTCGGCGCTGAGCATGACGTGATCGACGATGTCGCGCCCGGGTTCGTGCTCCCTGACGACCTCGAGCACCGTGGCCCGGCGCTCCTCGGAGGCCACCTCGCCGGAGACGACGAGGTGGTCGCTGCGTACCTCGACCCGGATGCCCAGCTCGTTGGTGCGTGGGTCGGTCGCGATCTCGCGCTCCAGGTCTCGTGCCAGCCGTTCGTTCATGCCGACCTCCTCGGGACGACGTCGTAGACGCGGAACGCCGCCTGGATGACGGGCTGGGCGACGTTCCGTACGGGGACCCCGGCCGGGGTGATGCCCTTCTCGCGACCGGCGTGGGCGTGACCGTGGACCGCGAGGTCCACGCCCGTCTCGTCGATCGCCTCGCCCAGCCGGTAGTTGCCGAGGAACGGCCAGATCTCCTTGGGCTCCCCGACCAAGGTGTCGTCGACCGGGGCGAAGTGCGAGAGCGCGACCGTGACGTCCGGTTCTTCTGCCTCGAGGTCGTCGAGAGCCCGGCGCAGGACGCCGGCTGTCTCGATGCCGTGGCCGGTGAAGGCCTTCATCTCGGGCTCGCCGAAATCGGCGGCACAACGACCGTGGAAGCCCAGGCAGAAGCCCTTGACGCCGGCGACGCCGAGCCGGCCGGCATCCGTCTCGATCGTGGCCGAGGTTCCCTCGAGGACGGTCACGCCGCGGTCCTCCAGCAGCCGGGCGATGTCACGCTCGGCCCCGGAGTGGTAGTCGTGGTTGCCGAGCACGACGAGGACGGGCACGTCGGCGGCGTCGAACTCGTCGGCGAACGCTTCCGCCTCCTCGACCGTCCCGTGCTGGGTCAGGTCACCGGCGACGAGCAGCGCGTCGGCCTCCTCGGAGATGTCCGCGAGGAGCGGAGCGTAGCGGCCACGCAGGTCGTCGGCCAGATGTACGTCACCCACTGCTGCCACGCGAATCGGGTCAGGCATCGGGTCCTCCCATATTGCTTGCTTCCATGATGGCGAGCGCGTCCAGCAGGCCGATCGCGGACTGCGCGAAGGGGCTCCGCTTCGCCTCCTGTCGCACCAGCCGCCAGTCGACCTGCTCGCGCAGGGCGCGGGCCGAGCCGAGAATCGGCGAGAGGTCGCAGGCATGCTCGCTCAGCGCCAGCATGCGCGAGATGAGCAGGTCCGTCGCGGACATGACGGGCATCGTGACCGAGTCGACCGGGAGCTCCGTGCACCGCATCAGTAGCTCGTCGTCGACGGGCCCCGTCGGGAGCCGGTGGATCAGGTCCACCACCACCGTGTCGTGGCCGACCTTCACCAGCCAGTCCTCGGGGGCGCCGACGCGGTCCATGCCGTTGTCGAGCAGGCGGTGCACTGCGTCCTCGACGCACTCCTCGGGGAGCACGAAGTCGACGTCGTGGGTGCTCTCCGGACCGCCTCGGGTCCAGACCGCGTACCCGCCGGCCAGCGCGAACGGGATCTCGGCGGCCTTCAGCGTCGCGCCCACCAGCTTGAGGACATCTCGTTGTCGCTGGAACTCATCGCCCAGCACGTCTGTTCTCGGCATACCGCTGCGGTACCCCGATTCGATGCCGATCAACCCTTGCCCGAAACGAGAACGTGTTCTAATCTGGACACGTGTCCAGCGCAACCAGCAGCCGCCAAGCGGAGACGGCCGAGCGAGTCTTCGCTGCCGGCTTGGAGGAGCTGCGCGAGGTCGGCCACGAGGCACTGACCATCCGTTCGGTCGCCGCGCGGGCCCGGGTCTCCCCGGCCACGGCCTACACCTACCTCGCCTCCAGGAACCACCTCTTCGCCGAGCTCTTCTGGCGCCATCTGGCCCAGGCGCCGGCGGTCGAGGAGACCGGATCCCGCGCGGACCGGGTGCAGGCAGCCGTACGCAGCCTGACCACCCGGATCGCGGAGGAACCGGCGCTCGCGGCGGCGGTCACGCCCGCGCTGCTGGGCACCGACTCCGCGGTCGAGCGGCTGCGGCTGCGGATCGGGGCTGAGTTCGCGGCCCGGTTCGAGGCGGCGCTCGGTGACGGTGCGGCCGACGCCGAGCGCGAAGCCCTGCTGCTCGCCTTCTCCGGGGCGCTGCTGCAGGCGGGCATGGGCCTGATGACCTACGACGAGATGGCCGACCGGCTCGCCCCGGTCGTCGCCGTGATCGTCGGCGAGGAGTGAGATGACCAGCACCACCACCGAGATCTTCGACCCCTACGACTACGACTTCCACGAGGACCCGTACCCGGTCTACGCCAGGCTGCGGGACGAGGCGCCGCTCTACTACAACGCCTCCGACGACTTCTGGGCGCTCTCCCGGCACGCCGACGTGCACGCCGCGGTGAAGGACGACGTCACCTTCTCCAACCGGATGGGGGTCTCGCTCGACGCCAGCGCCTGGAACGCCGACGCCCATCGGGTGATGTCTTTCCTGGCTCTCGACGGCAAGGAGCAGACCCGGCTGCGGAAGCTGGTCTCGGCGGGGTTCACGCCCCGTCGTGTCCGTGAGCTGGCACCGCAGATCCAGGAGCTGGCCGACCACTACCTCGACGCGCTGGCCGAAGGCGGGGCCGAGCCTGGGGCCGAGGTGGACTGGATCGCCGGGCTCGCCGGCAAGCTCCCGATGGACGTGATCTCCCAGATGATGGGCGTCCCCGTCGCCGACCGCGACGAGGTGCGCCGCCTGGCCGACCTGGTGGTGCACCGGGAAGACGGCGTACGCGACGTGCCGGAGGCCGGGATGACGGCCGCGCTGGAGCTGATCGGCTACTACGCCGAGATGGTCGCGCAGCGGCGCAAGCAGCCCAGCGAGGACCTCACCTCGGCGCTCATCGAGGCCGAGGTCGGCGGGGACCGGCTGGTCGACCACGAGGTGATCGCATTCCTGTTCCTGATGGTCGTGGCGGGCAACGAGACCACCACCAAGCTGCTCGGGAATGCGCTCTTCCACCTCGGCGCCCATCCCGGTCAGCTCGCCGAGGTGTTCGCCGACCCGGGCGAGAGCGCGCTGGTGGGCTCGTGGATCGAGGAGACGCTGCGCCACGACACCTCCAGCCAGATGCTGGCCCGCTACGTCGCCTCGGACGTCGAGCTGCACGGCCAGGTCGTCCCTGCCGGTTCGAAGCTGCTCGTCCTGCTCGGCTCGGCCAACCGCGACGAGCGCGTCTTCACAGCACCGGACGTCTTCGACGTCCACCGCCCCTCCGACGAGCTCGGCAGGATCATGAGCTTCGGCGTCGGCCGGCACTTCTGTCTCGGCGCCAACCTCGCCCGGCTCGAGGCCAAGGTCGTGCTGGCGGAGCTGGTGCGGCGTACGTCCGGGTTCGAGGTCCACACCGACCGTGCCGTCCGCGTGCACTCCACGAGCGTGCGCGGGTTCGCCGAGCTGCCTGTCACCTTCGGCTGGAGGGTGCGATGAGCGGGGCGAATGCTCACCGAGATACCTCGGTCGGCAATCACCTCCTTCGCGGAGTTCCGCGAAGTCAGTGCGCGTTCGCCGAGGTACCTCGGTCAGCATCCAGGGAGGACGCATGAAGTACGCACAGCCTGACCGCCGCCCGGCGGTGATCACCGGCGCTTCGTCCGGGATCGGCGCGGAGACCGCGAAGGCGCTGGCCGCGGCCGGCTTTCCGGTCGCGCTCGGTGCCCGGCGGGTCGAACGGATCCAGGAGGTCGCCGCGGCGATCCGGGCCGACGGGGGAGAGGCGGTCGCGCACCCTCTGGACGTGACCTCCGACGACGCGGTGGCCGAGTTCGCCGCGAAGGTGGCCGCGGACCTGGGCGACGTCGAGGTCCTGGTCAGCAACGCCGGCGTCACCCACCCAGGTGCCACGGTGGACGTGGACACCGCGACCTTCGCGGGGCAGGTCGACATCAACCTGCTCGGCGCCCACCGCGTCCTGCGCGCCTTCGGGCCCGGGATGATCGAACGGCGACGCGGCGACCTGGTCTTCCTCTCCTCCGACGTGGCGCTGAGGCCGCGACCGTTCATGGGGGCGTACGCAGCCTCCAAGTGGGGCCTCGAAGGCATGGTCAACGCGCTCCAGATGGAGCTCGAGGGCACCGGGGTTCGAGCCTCGATCGTGCGACCTGGCCCCACCCACTCCGACATCGGCAACGAGTGGCCCGCCGAGCTCGGCGGGTCCGTGCTGGAGCAGTGGGTGAAGTGGGGGCTGGCCCGGCATCCGCACTTCCTCAAGGCCCGCGCGCTGGCCGACGCGATCACGACGGTCGTGACCGCTGCCCGCGGAGTCCACATCAGCACCATCGACGTCAACCCCGAAGCCCCTGTGCAGGAGGCACGATGACGATCCCCACCGTCTCCACCGTCCTGGACGACCAGGACCCGAGCGTTCCCGAGATCATCCGCGGCACCGGGCACCTGCCCGAGATGCGGGTCGACCCGATCTCGCTGTTCACCCGCGTCCGCGAGGAGTGCGGAGACCTCGGGCGCTTCCGCCTCGCCGACAAGGACGTCGTCCTGGTCACCGGGGCCGAGGCCAACGAGGCCTTCTTCCGGGCACCCGACGACGTGCTCGACCAGGCCGCGGCGTACCCGTTCATGACGCCGATCTTCGGCAAGGGCGTCGTCTTCGACGCCTCGCCGGAGGAGCGGCAGCAGATGCTGAAGAACCAGGCGCTGCGCGGCGACATGATGCGCGGGCACGCGCAGACGATCGAGGCCGAGATCCGCCGGATGATCGCCGGCTGGGGCGAAGAGGGCGAGATCGACCTGCTCGACTTCTTCGCCGAGCTGACCATCTACACGACCTCGGCGTGCCTGGTCGGGAAGCCGTTCCGCGAGGAGCTCGACGCGTCCTTCGCCCAGCACTACCACGAGCTGGAGCACGGCACGGACGCGATCGCGTACGTCGACGCCTACGCCGACATCGAGAGCTTCCGGATGCGCGACGCCGCCCGGGAGAAGCTCGTCGCGCTGGTCCAGGCGATCATCGACAAGCGAGTCGTGCGCGGCAAGGTCCCGCGCGAGGAGCGCGACCTGCTCGACGTGCTGATCTCGATCGACATGGACACCGACACCATCACCGGGATCTTCATCTCGATGATGTTCGCCGGCCACCACACCTCCTCGGGGACCGCGTCGTGGGCGATGATCGAGCTGCTGCGGAACCCGTCGGTGATGGCGGACGTCGTGGGCGAGCTCGATGAGCTCTACGCGGACGGCTCGGAGGTCTCCTTCCAGGCGCTGCGCTCGATCCCGGTGCTCGAGGCCGCCTTGAAGGAGACGCTCCGCCTGCACCCGCCGCTGATCATCCTGATGCGGCTGGTGCGCGAGGACTTCGAGCTGCTCGGAGAGACCATCCCGGCCGGCACCCTGCTGGCCGCCTCGCCGCGGGTCTCCAATCGGATCGAGGCCGACTTCCCGAAGGCCGATTCCTTCGACCCGAGCCGCTACATCGATCCGCGCCAGGAGGACATGCAGAACCGCTGGACCTGGATCCCGTTCGGCGCCGGCAAGCACCGCTGCGTCGGCAACGCGTTCGCGATGATGCAGATGAAGGCGATCTTCTCGGTCATCCTGCGCGACTACTCGTTCGAGGCGGCACAGCCGCTGGAGTCCTACGCCGACGACTTCACCAAGATGGTGATCCAGCTCCAGCAGCCCTGCCGCGTCCGCTACCGGCGGCGGCCCGTGGGTGGTGGCAGAGCATGAAGCTCGTCGCCGACCTGGGGCTGTGCCAAGGGCACCAGGAGTGCCTCGCCGAGGCGCCGGAGCTCTTCGGCTTCGACGACGACAGCTACCAGGTCGTCGTACGCATCACCGAACCGTCCGAGGAGCAGCTCCCCGCCGCACGTGCGGCGGTCAAGTACTGCCCTGCTTTCGCTCTCACCTTGGAGGACTGACATGGACCGCACCGCGATCGAAGGGCTCTGGGCCGACTGGCTCAGCCTTAACCGTAAAGCAGAGGCTGAGGGTGATTGGGGGCAGCTGGCCGACGTCTATGCCGAGGACGCGACGTACGGCTGGATGTACACCCCCGACGAGCACTTCATGGCGGTCGGCCGCGAGCAGATCCGGGAGTGGGCGCTCGGCACCGAGATGGCCGGGCTCGAGGGCTGGCACTACGACTACCAGGCGACGGTCATCGACGACGTCAACGCGATGGTGATCGGCTTCTGGCGACAGCGCGCCGGGATCGTCGACGACGCGACCGGGGAGGAGTACGAGATCCTCGGGATCGGCGGCTCTTGGTTCGGTCTCGCGCCGCGCCCTGACGGTGATGGGCTCGAGTTCGCCTGGCAGCGCGACTGGTTCGACCTCGGCTCCACCGCGACCACCTTCCTCGACATCGTCAAGGCCAAGAAGGCGACCGCCGGGCTGCTGGAGCGGATGTCGCTCAACGGGATCGAGCAGCCCGGCCACTACCGCCTCGCCGACCTGCCCTCGACCGTCTGGCCGCCGCCCGTCGCGGCCGGAACCTTCGTGACCCAGGAGTCCGTGTGACCACCAGAGAACCCACCAACCCGCCCGCCCAGCAGCTCGTCGACGGCAAGCTCGGCGCGGCGAGCTCCGGCGAGACGTACGCCATCCTCAACCCGGCCACAGGGCAGGAGATCGGGCGCGCGCCCGACTCGACGGCCGAGGACATGGACGCCGCCATCGCCGCCGCGCGCAGGGCCTTCGACGAGACCGACTGGTCGACCGACGTGGCGCTGCGGGTCCGGTGCCTGCGTCAGCTCCATCAGGCGATCCTCGACAACGCCGAGGCGCTGCGCGAGCTGACCACCGCCGAGGTCGGCGCGCCCGCTTTCCTGGTGGCCGGGCCGCAGTTCGACACCCCGGTCGAGACCCTGGCGTGGACGATCGACCTGGCCGAGTCCTACGAGTGGGAGCGCGACCTGGGCGTCGGGGTCACGATGGGGATCTCCTCGCGCCGCACCGTGCGCAAGGAGGCCGTCGGGGTCGTCGCGGCGATCACGCCGTGGAACTTCCCCAACCAGATCAACCTGGCCAAGGTCGGCCCGGCGCTGGCCGCGGGCAACACGGTGGTCCTCAAGCCCGCCCCCGACACCCCGTGGCTGGCCGCGGAGCTCGGCCGTCTGGTCGCCGAGCACACCGACATCCCGCCGGGCGTGTTCAACGTCGTGACCCCACGCGACAACCGGGTGGCCGCGATGCTGGCCGAGGACCCGCGGGTCGACCTGGTCTCCTTCACCGGATCGACGGCCACCGGCCGGGCGATCATGGCCGCCGCGGCGCCCAGTCTGAAGAAGGTCTTCCTCGAGCTCGGCGGGAAGTCCGCGGCGATCGTCCTCGACGACGCCGACGTCGCCTCGGCCGCCTCGATGGCGGCCTTCTCGGTGGCCGTCCACGCAGGTCAGGGCTGTGCTCTGACCACCCGTCTGCTGGTGCCTCGCGCGTCCTATGACGCGGCCGTCGAGTCGGCCGCGGCGACGATGGCCTCTCTCGGCGCGGGCGACCCCGCCGATGCCGGCACCATCTGTGGCCCGGTGATCTCCGCGGTCCAGCGCGACCGGATCCTCGGCTACCTCGCGCTCGCCGAGGAGGAGGGTGGCCGCATCGCCACCGGCGGCGCGGTCGCGGTCCAGGACGGCGCGCTCGCCGGTGGCTTCTGGATCCAGCCCACCGTCGTCGCCGGCCTCGACAACTCCGCCCGCGTCGCCCGCGAGGAGATCTTCGGCCCCGTGCTCACGGTGATCCCGCACGACGGCGACGACGATGCCGTACGCATCGCGAACGACTCGCCCTACGGCCTCTCCGGCTCCGTGGAATCGGGGTCGCTGGAGCGCGCGAAGTCGGTGGCCGCCCGGATCCGCACGGGCACGATCGGCGTCAACGGCGGCCAGTGGTTCGGCCCCGACGCGCCCTTCGGCGGCTACAAGCAGTCCGGCCTCGGCCGGGAGATGGGTGTCGAAGGCTTCGAGGAGTACCTCGAGACCAAGCTGGTCGCGGAGCCGGCATGAGCACAGGAGAGACCATGAGGTTCACGGACAAGGTCATCGTCGTCACCGGGGCGGCGCAGGGGATCGGGGAGGCGTACGCCAAGGGGTTCGCCGCCGAGGGCGCTGCCGTCGTCGTCGCCGATCTGAACGAGGAGAAGGGGCAGCAGGTCGCCAAGGAGATCGAGGCGGCCGGCGGTGTCGCGAGATTCATCCGCTGCGACGTCTCCGACCACGCCTCGGCGGCCGCGCTGGTCGCCGAGACGACCGAGGCGTACGGCGGGATCGACGGGCTGGTCAACAACGCCGCGATCTACGGCGACATGGCCTTCGACCTGCTGATCACCGTCGACTGGGACTACTACGAGAAGTTCATGAGCGTGAACCTCAACGGTGCGCTGGTGATGACCCGCGCCGTCTACCCGGCGATGCAGAAGCGGGGCGGCGGGGCGATCGTCAACCAGTCCTCCACCGCCGCCTATCTCTACTCCGGCTTCTACGGACTGGCCAAGGTCGGCATCAACGGCCTGACCCAGCAGCTCGCCCACGAGCTGGGCGGGATGAACATCCGGGTCAACGCGATCGCGCCGGGGCCGACCGACACCGAGGCGACCCGGACCCAGGCCGGTGACGCGGCCAAGGAGATGACGAAGCAGATGGCGATCAAGCGCCTCGGCACCACCGAGGACATGGTCGGGACCGCGAAGTTCCTCCTCTCCGAGGACTCCTCGTGGATCTCCGGCCAGATCATCGCCGTCGACGGTGGCGGGACGTTCCGGTTGTGAACGCCGCGCCGAGGACACGCGCCGGCTTCGTCGGGCTCGGCAACATCGGCAAGCCGATGGCGCTCCAGCTCGCCGGCACGGACGGGATCGAGCTGTGGGTGCACGACATCGCACCCGAGCCCGTCGCGGAGCTGAGCGCTGCGGGCGCGAAGGCGACCGCCTCGGTCGCCGACCTGGCGACCGCGGTCGACGTGCTCAGCGTGATGGTGCGCGACGACGACCAGGTGCGCCACGTGCTCGCCGAGGTGCTCGCCGCCGCCGGCGACCGGCCGGAGGGTGCCCCGCTGACGGTCCTCGTGCACTCCACGGTTGCCCCGAAGACCCCCGCCGAGCTGGCCGCGACCGCCCAGCCGCACGGTGTCCACGTGCTCGACGCCCCCGTCTCCGGCGGCCCGATGGGAGCCGCCGAGGGCACCCTGGCGATCCTCGTGGGCGGCAGCCCCGAGGCGTACGCAGCGGCCGGCCCGGTCCTGGCGGCGATGGGCACCAAGGTGGTCCACGCCGGCGAGATCGGTTCCGGGACCAGGTTCAAGCTGGCCCGCAACCTGCTCCACTTCGCCTCCTTCACCGCAGCCACCGAGGCCCAGCGCCTCGCCGAGGCTGCCGGGCTGGACCTGGTGGCGCTCGGCGACGTCGTCCGCCACACCGACGCGATCACCGGTGGACCGGGTGCGATCATGCACCGCGACACCACCGCGCCGATCGAGGAGACCGACTTCTGGCACGGCGTCTTCGGCCACGTGGCCGCACTGGGGGAGAAGGACCTCGGCTTCGCGATCGCCCTCGCCGACGAGCTCGGCGTCGAGGTGCCGCTCGCCCGGCTCGCGCGCGAGCGGTTGGCGCCGGGTCTCGGGTTGTCCGGATCCGGCCCGGCAGAACCGGCGGAGGACAAGTTCGCCGACCTCCCCGAAGCCCGCGCTCGAGGGCTGCGCAAGATGGAGGAGGTCTACGGCTTCGACATGGCCGACGGCGAGGGCGACTTCTTCCGCTACACCGCCGACCATCTCTTCGGGGACATCTGGCAGCGCCCGGGCCTGACCACGCGCGACCGCCGGCTCCTGCTGATCGGCCTGCTCGCCGGCCAGGGCGCGGCGGACGTGCTCGGGATCCAGATCCCCGCGGCGTACGCCAACGGCGAGCTCGACGAGGACGAGCTGCGCGAGATCGTCGTCTTCCTGAGTCACTACGCGGGATGGCCCAACGGTGCCAGGATGAACACGGTCGTCGAGGAGGCGATCGGCAAGGCCCGGAGGGCGGCCCAGAAGAAGGTGGAGCGCTCATGACGTACGTCATCACCCAGTCCTGCTGCAACGACGCCTCCTGCGTCGAGGTCTGCCCGGTCGACTGCATCCACCCCGGCCCCGACGAGCCGGGGTTCGGCGCCGCCGAGATGCTCTACATCCACCCCGACGAGTGCATCGACTGCGGCGCCTGCGAGGACGCGTGCCCGGTCAGCGCGATCTTCCCGGACTACGAGGTCCCCGACGCCTTCGCGCCCTACGTCGACATCAACGCCGCCTTCTTCGAGTTCACCGGCGAGCAGGACGAGCCCGCGCCGCTGCCGCCGGCCGGCGCCAAGATCCCCGGAGGCCCGCTCAAGGTCGCAGTGGTCGGAGCCGGCCCCGCAGGCTGGTACGTCGCCCAGGAGCTCGCCGCCACCCGCCGCTGTGACGTCGAGATCACCGTCATCGACCGGCTCGCGACCCCGTACGGCTTGGTCCGCTACGGCGTCGCGCCGGACCACCTGGACACCAAGGAGGTGGCCGAGGACTTCGCCAAGACGGCCCGCCACCGCCGGGTGCGCACGCGCTACAACGTCGAGATCGGGCGAGACGTCACCCACGAGGAGCTGCTCGGCGCCCACCACGCGGTCGTCTACACGACCGGCGCGGGCGAGGGTCGCAGCCTCGGCCTGCCGGGGGAGGAGCTGCCGGGCTCGACCTCGGCCGCGGAGCTCGTCGGCTGGTACAACGGACATCCCGACCGGGCCGCGCTCACCTTCCCGCTCGCCCACGAGCGCGCCGTCGTCATCGGCAACGGCAACGTCGCTCTCGACCTGGCCCGGCTGCTGCTGGCCGACGAGGAGGCGCTGACGTCCTCCGACCTGGCTCCGGCCGCGCTCGCGGCGCTGGCCGCCAGCGGCATCCGCGAGGTCGTCGTCACCGCCCGTCGTGGCGCCGAGCACGCCGCGTTCACCAGCCCCGAGCTGCGGGCGCTGGCCGACGACCCAGGCATCGACGTCGTGGTCGACGAGGCCGACCTCGCCGGACTTCCGACCGAGGACGATGTGGCCGAGCGCACCGCCGGCACCTTCGCCGCGGTCCAGAAGGCCGACCTGCTCCGCGACCTGGCCGCCCGGCCGCGTACGAACGCCGCGAAGCGGCTCGTCCTCCGCTTCGGCCTGACGCCCACCGAGATTCTCGGCGCCGACACCGTCACCGGCGTGCGCTTCGGCGGCGGCGAGGAGATCGAGGCCGGCCTGGTCGTTCGCGCCACCGGCTACCGCTCCGTAGGGGTCGATGGTGTCCCGAACGAGAAGGGCAGCGGCCGCTTCCCGCACGAGGCCGGCCGCGTGATCGGGACCGAGGCCACCTACACCGCGGGCTGGGCCAAGCGCGGCCCCAGCGGTGTGATCGGCACCAACCGCGCCTGCGCCGCCGAGACCGTACGCACCCTCCTGGACGACCACGCCGCCGGCTCGCTCGCCGCCCCCGCCGGAGAGTCCCTCGACGACCTCCTGGCTGAGCGCGGGGTGATCGTCGTCGACCAGGCCGGCTGGAACACGCTCGACACCCACGAGCGCGAGGCCGGCAAGGAGATCGGCCGACCCCGCGCGAAGGTGACCGACCGCGAGGAGCAGGTGCGGATCGCGGCGCTTGCCCGCGTTTGACCCTTGTCCGCGTTTGACCCTTGTCCGTTGGGGATGTCTGCAAGAGTGGGTGGAAACCGATCCTCGGGGAAAGGCACTCGATGTCAGGCAGCGAATACAAGGACTGGAACCAGTCGATCATCGACGAGTTCCGCTCGAACGACGGCAACGTCACCTCGGTGCCGTTCGGGCGGGGGCTCGTGCTCGTGCACCACACCGGGGCCAAGACCGGCAAGGAGCGCGTCTCCCCGGTGGCCAACCTCCACCCGGACGCCGACACCTGGCTGATCGCCGCCTCCAAGGCCGGCGCACCGGAGAACCCGGCCTGGTACCACAACCTCCTGGCCTACCCGGAGACCAAGATCGAGACCCCCGATGAGGGCGTCGTCGAGGTCGAGGTCACCGAGCTGAAGGGCGCCGAGCGCGACGCCGCCTGGGAGCGGTTCAAGGCGATGAGCCCGGGCTTCGGCGAGTACGAGGCCAAGACCGACCGGGTGATCCCGGTGCTCGCGCTGCGAAGGCGCTGAGCCTCAGACCGGTGTGATCGGCAGCGACCGGCGCGGCTCGAAGGCGAAGTCCGCGCCGGTGCTGAACCGCACCACCGCGACCTCGGAGGCCTCGGCGGCGGGCTCGGCGCGGCGTACGACCTCGGCCCGCCAGCCGTCCTCGAGAGCGGTCACCTCGACGTCGAGGTGAGGGTCGAGAGACTGCACCGCGGCCCGGAGCGGAACGAACCATTCCGGCCCGATCAGCGAGACCCAGGCACCGTCCTCGTCGGCAGGGGAGGGCCGCACGACGAGCGCGTCGGCATCTGCCTCGACCGCGACGTAGGCAGCGGGGTTGAGCATCGGATGGAGCGCGAGCAGCCGCACCGCTCCCTTGACGTCCGGCGGCAGCGAGAGAGCCCGGGCGAGGCGTGAACCGGCGATGCCGGCGACCCCGACCAGCTGCTTGCGGCGGATGTCGAGGAGCTGCTCGGGAGAGGTCGCCCGGGGCTCCAGGGCGAGCGTGAAGCCACGGTCGAGCAGCGCCATCTGCAGGCAGACCTCGTCGGCGATCCGCACCAGCGCCGAATGGGAGAAACCGGCCAGATCGAGATCGGCGAGGAGCGGTCCGGCGTAGTCGGCCGCGCCGTCATCGGCAGGATCGATCGGCGCCAGCTCGAGCAGCGCCGCCCGGGAACGCTCGTTGACGGCCAGCTCCGCGATGGCCTGCGCCTCCGGGTGGGAGTCGTCGATGACCACGGTCCAGCGGCAGTGCGGTGTCCGGCCGGCCGGCATCCGTGGCGGCCGGTGGACCGGGCGCACCTGGGCGCGGGGGTGCGTCGCGATGGCGGTGGCGTCGAAGGTCGGGTCCTCGATGTCGTGGCACATGCCGCGGACGTACTCCTCGCCCATCGGCTCCACGTCCATCAGTGCGCCGCAGTGGTCGAGGTGGAACTCGCCGTGGCGAGCGTCGTGGACGGTGTAGCGGAAGTCCATGAACTGCGGCGGCGCACCGATGTCGAGCTGGAGGCCCTTGAAGATGGTCGGTACGTCACCCTGGCCCGGCACAGCAGGCGCATACCCCAGCGCGACCTGCATCCGCCGGGTGTAGATCGGCGAGGCCGCGGCCCACTCCACGATCGCGATCCGCAGCATCTCCTCACGCCCGAAGGCGGAGATGCACCACGCCATCCCGGAGCGGTCGATCAGCTGGCCGATCAGGAGGAGCTCGCGGACGACCTCGGCGAGCTCCTCCCTGGTCAGGTCTGTGTAGCGGGACCGGGCTGACGGGGTCAACGGATGCGGAGCTTCCGCATCCAGCGCAACGACGTCTGCATCTGCTTGGCGTAGTCGTCGAAGGTCTGCTTGCCCTGAGGCCCCATGACCTGCTTCTTCAGGGTCGCGACGTTCTGGGTCTCGGTGTACTTCAGCAGCCCCTGGTCGCCGTGCCGGGCACCGACGCCGGACTGCTTCATGCCGCCGGACGGGGTCGACTTCGAGGCGTACGCGGTGGCCAGGCCGTCGTTGATGTTGACGTTGCCCGACTCGATCCGCGCCGCGATCGCCTGAGCGCGCTTGAAGTTCGTGGTCCACACCGAGGCGTTGAGCCCGTAGTCGGTGTCGTTGGCCAGCTCGATCGCCTCCTCGAGCGTCGAGTAGCGGTGCAGCGAGACCACCGGCCCGAAGGTCTCGGTCACCCCGTGGATCATCTCCTTGGTGGTGCCCTCCAGGATGGTCGGCTCGAAGAAGGTCGGCCCGACGTCGGGGCGTGCCTTCCCGCCGGTCAGGACCGTGGCGCCCTTGGCGACCGCGTCCTCGACGTGCGACTGGACCCGCGCGAGATGGTCGGGGGAGACCAGCGCGCCCAGGTCCGGCCCGAAGGCGTACGCCGCCTCGATCCGCATCCCTTCGACGGCGGCCACGAACTTGTCGCGGAACTCGTCGTACATCGCATCGGGGATGTAGATCCGCTCGATGTGCATGCAGATCTGGCCGGTGTTGCCGAAGACGGCGAACATCGAGCCGTCGACGGTCTCGTCGATGTCGGCGTCGTCGAGGACGATCATCGGGTTCTTGCCGCCGAGCTCGAGGCAGGCGCCGATCAGGTTGCGCCCGGCCTGCTCGCCGATGACCCGGCCGGTGGCGGTCGAGCCGGTGAACATCGCGTAGTCGACGTTGTCCAGCATGGTCGGCCCGACGTCCGGCCCCTCGCCGCAGACGACCTGGAAGAGCCCCTTCGGCAGCCCGGCCTCCTCGAGCAGCGAGATCCCGAACAGCGGCGAGAGTGCGGTCTTGTTGTCGGGCTTGAGGAGCACAGCGTTGCCGGCCATGAGCGCCGGGATCGCATCGGAGAGACCGGTCGCGAACGGGAAGTTCCACGGCGCGATGATCCCGATCAGGCCCCGCGGCGGGTGGCGCTCGATCGAGCTCGACAGCACCGGCATCATGCCCGGACGCTTCTTGTCCTTGAGGAGCTTCGGCGCCCGCTTGAGGTAGTGCGAGATCACCATGGGCGGGTCGCAGACCTCCTCGAACGCGATCCGGCGGGCCTTGCCCGACTCGGCCTGGATGAGGTCGGCGATCTTGTGCTGGTTGCGCAGGATCAGCTCGTGGGCGCGCTTGAAGACGGCCAGCCGCTCCGGGAGCGGGGTCGCCGCCCACGCGCGCTGGGCAGCACGCCCGGCCTCGGCGGCCCGCTCCACGTCGGCCGGTGACGACTGCGGCAGCGCCACCAGCACCTCACCGGTGTAGACCTCGGTCAGCTTCCAGGACGCACCCGTCGAGGACGGGACCCGGGAGACCAGCTCGCCCAGCAGCTCCTCGGTGATCCAGTCGGGGCGGCGTACGCCTGCGGTCTTCGCGGTGTCAGTGCTCATGTCTGAGTCCGATCAGCTCTCGTCGAGGATGCTCTATGAATTGTCGTCAAGGACGAAGGTTGCGCAACGGTCACCGATCATGACCGCCGGAGCGTTGGTGTTGCCACCGATGATGGACGGCATGATGGAGGCGTCGGCGACGCGGAGGCCGTCGATGCCGCGTACGCGGAGCTGCGGGTCGACCACGGCCCGCTCGTCGACGCCCATCCGGCAGGTGCCGACACCGTGGTAGATCGAGGTCGCCCGGTTGGTGACCTCGTCCTTCATCGCCTCGGCGTCGAGGGCCTTGCCGGGGTGGATCTCGGACTTGACCTGGTCGCCGAAGGCCGGGGAGGCCATGATCCCGCGGATCATCTCCACGCCTTCGAGGAGCACGCGCTTGTCGTCGGGTTCGGCGAGGTAGTTGAAGTCGATCAGCGGCTCGGCCGCCGGGTCGGCGTTGCGCAGCCGGAGCGTCCCGCGCGAGCGCGGGTAGATCAGCGACGACATCACCGTCAGCGCGGCCCGCGGGTCGACGTCGTGGCGGACCGGCGCGTCCTGGTTGGGGGAGGGGTAGGCCCAGGGAAGGACGTGCAGCTGCAGGTCGGGTACGTCGGTGGCCAGCGAGGTGCGTACGAAACCGACCGTCTCGAAGACGGTGTGCCCGAGGATCGACTTCCCGACGGTCTGCTCCTTGAGGACCGCCTTGCCGAAGTAGCCGGCGGTGCCGTGGTGCAGAGCCGTCGGCATCTCCCACGTGGTCGGGACGAACATGTGGTCGTGCAGGTTGTCCCCGACCGGCAGGTCGTGGAGCGCGGTGATGCCGTGCTCGGCGAGGTGGGCGGAATGACCGATTCCGGAGAGCATCAGCAGCTGTGCCGAGCCGAAGACGCCCGCGGAGACGATGACCTCCTGGGAGGCCGAGATCGTCTGAGGACCCTGTTTGGTGACGATCTCGACGCCCGTCGCCCGCCCGTTCTCGATCACGATCCGGGAGACGTGCACCCGGGTCAGCGTGGTCAGGCTGGGCAGGTCCTGGTCGTGGAGATAGCCGCGGGAGGCCGAGTAGCGCAGCCCGTCGATCGCGCTCTGCTGGAAGGTCGAGACGCCCTCCTGCTCGGCTCCGTTGTAGTCGTCGAGCACCTTCACGTCGAGGGTCTCGGCGGCTGCGCGCTGGAAGGAGAGTGACGCCTCCGTCGGCCGCGGGTGCTTCATGACCTTGATCGGCCCACCCGTGCCGCGGTAGTCGGTGCCGCCGCCCTCGTAGTCCTCGACCCTCCGGTACGCCTCGTTGACCGAGTCCGCGTCCCAGCCGGTGTTGCCCTCGGCCGCCCAGGCGTCGTAGTTGGCCCGGTTGCCCCGGACCCACAGCAGGCCGTTGATGGAGGAGGAGCCGCCGAGCACCTTGCCGCGGGGCTGGGGGAGCTCGCGGTTACGGGCGTGCTGCTGGGGGACCGTGTGGTAGCCCCAGTCGACGAGCTTCTTCAGCCGCGGCTCGGCGTGCATCGGGCCGATCATGCCCGGCTTGGTGACCAGGTAGTTGTGCTTGTCGTTCTTGCCCGCCTCGAGCAGGATGACGGACTTGCCGGCCGCGGCCAGGCGGCCGGCGACGGCACAACCGGCGGAGCCTGCGCCGACGACGACGTACTCGGCCTCGGTGACCTTGGACTTGGGCACGATCAGATCCTCTCGATGATCGTCGCGGTCGCCTGCGCGCCACCGGCGCACATCGAGACCAGTGCTGTGGACGCGTCGCGGCGCTCGAGCTCGTGCAGCGCCGCGGTGAGCAGGCGGGTGCCGGTGGAGCCGACCGGGTGGCCGAGCGCGATCGCGCCGCCGTTGACGTTGATCTTCTCCTCGGGGACCTGGTGCACCTTGGCCCAGGACATGACCACGCCGGCGAAGGCCTCGTTGACCTCGGCGATGTCGATGTCGCCGATCGTCATCCCGGTGTCCTTCAGCGCCTTCTCGGTCGCCTGGACGGGGCCGTCGAGGTGGTAGTAGGGGTCGGAACCGACGAGGTTGGAGGTGACGATCCGGGCCCGCGGGGTGAGCCCGAGGGAGGCGGCGACGTCGGAGTCCATCAGCAGCAGGGCCGAGGCTCCGTCGGAGATCTGCGAGGACGTACCGGCGGTGTGGGTGCCGCCCTCGAGCACCGGGCTCAGCCCGGCGAGCTTGTCGAGGGAGGTGTCGCGGATGCCCTGGTCCTCGGTGACGGTGCGTACCTCACCGGTGAGGTTGCCCTCGTCGTCGAGCATGGGGGCCTCGACGGCGAAGATCTGGCTCTTGAAGCGGCCGGCGTCGCGCGCCTGGCGCGCCTTGACCTGCGACCAGAGCCCGAACTCGTCGACCTCGTTGCGGGAGAACCCGCGGTCCTTCACGATTCGGTCGGCGCCCTCGAACTGGTTGGGCAGATCGATGTTCCAGTCAGCGGGACGCGGATCGCCGGCTCCCTGGGGGACGTTGGCGCCCAGCGGGATGCGTGACATCGACTCGATGCCGCAGGCGATGCCGACCTTGATCTGGTCGGAGGCGATCATCGCGTTGATCAGGTGCGTGGCCTGCTGAGCCGAGGAGCACTGCGCGTCGATGACCGTGGAGCCGGTGTGGATCGGCAGCCCGGCGTGGAGCCAGGCGCGGCGGACCATGTTGTTGGACTGCTCTCCGGCCTGGGAGACGCAGCCGCCGATGACCTGATCCACCAGGTCAGGGTCGAGACCGGCGCGCTTGAGCACCTCGACCTGGGCGGCACCGAGCAGGACGCCCGGGTGCAGACCCGCCAGCCAGCCCTTGCGTTTGCCGATAGGGGTACGGACGGCTTCGACGATGACGGGCGTGCCCATGGAACCTCGCTCTTCAGGGGTATCGACAAGTCGCTGGTGCGCGGCCGCCCACGGCCACGCCTGATGACGTGACACCGGTTACACTCGATTGTCCCAAAGTAGAACGTGTTCTCGTTTAGCGCAACCCTTGTGTGATCCTGGGCACTGTGTGACGATAAACTAGAACGTGTTACAGAAAAGACCTCGAAGGAGCACACCCGTGACCGCTCTCCCCGTGGATTTCGATCCGACTGATCCCGTGCTCAACGAGGAGCGCGTCCCGCTCCAGGAGTTCATGGAGCTGCGACGTACGGCTCCGGTCTTCTGGATCGAGCAGAAGCCCGAAGCACGAGCAGGGTTCCTCGACACCGGCTTCTGGGCGGTCAGCAAGCACGAGGACATCCTCGCCGTCTCCAAGGACAGCGAGAACTTCAGCACCAACGAGAACGGCGTCATCATCCGGTTCGCGCCGGACATGACCCGCGAGCAGGTCGAGCTGCAGCGCGCGATGCTGATCCACCACGACGCGCCCGACCACACCAAGCTGCGCCAGATCATCAGCCGCGGATTCACCCCGCGCGCGATCAACGCCCTCAAGGAGCGCCTGATCGAGCGGGCCAACGGCATCATCGACGACGCGCTGGCCAAGGGTGAGGGCGACTTCGTCTCCGAGGTCGCCGCAGAGCTCCCGCTCCAGGCCATCGCCGAGCTGCTCGGCGTCCCGCAGGAGGACCGCCGCAAGCTCTTCGACTGGTCCAACCAGATGCTCGCCTACGACGACCCGGACTACGACGCCGACCCCGAGGCCGCCTCGATCGAGATCCTGACGTACGCCATGATGCTGGCCGCCGAGCGCAAGGCCGACCCCAAGGACGACATCATCTCCAAGCTCGTCAACGCGGAGATGGAGGGCGGCGCGCTGGGCGATGACGAGTTCGGCTTCTTCGTCATCCTGCTCGCGGTCGCCGGCAACGAGACCACCCGCAACGCGATCTCCCACGGCATGCAGGCCTTCTTCGAGAACCCCGACCAGTGGGAGCTGTGGAAGAAGGAGCGGCCCGACACGATGGTCGACGAGGTGATCCGCTGGGCGACCCCGGTGACCGTCTTCCACCGCACCGCGATCAACGACGTGGAGGTCGGCGGCCAGCTCGTCAAGGCCGGGCAGCGGGTCGGGCTCTACTACGCCTCCGGGAACCATGACGAGGAGGTCTTCGACGACGCCGACACCTTCGACATCACCCGCGAGCACAACCCCCACCTCGCCTTCGGCGGCCACGGCGCCCACTACTGCATCGGGGCCAACCTGGCTCGGATGGAGGTGCGGATCATGTTCGACGTGATCGCCGACCGGATGCCCGACCTGAAGCCCAACGGCACGCCGCGCCGCCTGCGCCACGCGTGGATCAACGGCATCAAGGAGCTTCCGGTCACCTACGCCTGACGGCCAGCACGATCTAAGGAATCACCACGTTGGAGAAGTGGGGCCGGCGGAACGGATAGTTCCCCGGCACCCACTTCTTCAGTGCTTCGTGGACCACCTCGTAGAGCCCCTGCTGATAAGCCTCGGTGGTCACCCACCAACTGACGTCGACGTCGTACGTCGCCAGCTCCTCGCTCAGCTCCTGCCGGACGCCCAGCGGGTAGAGATAGGCGCACCCGACGTAGCCGAGTCCGGACGTCTCCAGGACGTAGGAGAACGACTTGTTCTCCTTCCACTCGCCCTCGTGCCAGACCAGGTCGATGTAGTCGTCCTCCTCCGACGTCGGCCCGTCCGGCCACCCGCCGCCCCGAGTCGCGTTGATGAGCTCCCGGTCGGCGTTGATCGCTCGTACGTCATCTGCCAGGCACTCGCGCGACAGCGGCCGCGCCGTCAGCTCGCCGTGGGTGAGCACCTTCGGCGCCTCGAACCCTTCGGGGACGACGAGCAGCTTGCTGAGCCCTGCATACTCCATGGCACCGCACGCTATCTGAGGCCGTGGTTCAGATCGACAGAACGGGCGTGGCGCGTCAGCGCATGATCGCGACGATCTTGCCCTGGTTGTCGCCGCTCGCGAGACGTGCGTACGCGGCCACCGCCTCGCTCAGCGGGAAGGTGCTGTCGATGGCGGGCGTGACGACGCCGCTCGTCACCAGCGCGGTGATCGCCTCGAGGTCTGCGCGCGACTGGGGCACGACGAGTACGCCGACGTCCTTGCCGGTGCGTGCCTTGATGAGCGGGCGGGCGGGCAGGGCGGCGAGCAGGATCCGGGTCGAGCCGCCGACGATCCGGTAGGTGCCGCCCGGGCGCAGGGCGCGGTGGACGCGGAAGGGGGAGCGGTGAGCGACCAGGTCGACGATCAGGTCGTAGCGTTCGCGGTGGTCGGCGTGATCGGCCCAGTCCTCGGCCTCGAAGTCGACGGTGGTGCTCGCGCCGATCCGGTGCAGGAAGTCGGCCTTATCGGCCCGGTCGACGGCGGTGACCTCGGCGCCCCGGGCTTTGGCCAGCCCGATGACGAGCGGTCCCCCCGCACCGCCTGCGCCGTTGACCAGCACCCGGTCGCCCGGATGCACTCGTCCTTCGATGGCGCGCCAGGCGATGCAACCGGCCTGCGGGATGGAGGCGGCTTCGACGTACGTCAAACCGGACGGCTTGCGCGCGAGCAGCCGCGGCTTCGTGGCGACATACTCGGCCAGCCCGCCGCGGTAGCCGGCCAGCTCCCCGAAGACCTCGTCGCCGACGGAGAGCTCGCTCACCTCCCGCCCTACCGCTGAGACCACACCCGCGATGTCGGATCCGGGCACCGGCCGCCGGGGTCTGCGCAGGCCGCCGACGCGCGAGTAGAACGGCGAGCCGGCGAGGTTCTCCCGGTCGGACCCGTTCAGTGAGCAGGCATGGACCTCGACCAGCACCTCATCGGCGGTCGGCTCGGGCACCGGGAGATCAGCCATCTCGACCGCGTCGAGCCCGCCGTACGTTCTCTGGGTCAGCGCCAGCATCGCCGCCTCCTGTCTCGCTGAGCAACGCTAGCGGGTCAGTCGCGGAAGTGCGGTGAGCGCTTCTCGTTGCGCGCGGTGACGGCCTCCTCGAAGTTGCCGGTGAGGAGGCGGACCAGGAGCTGGCCGAGGCCCTCGCCGTGCATGTGCTGCTCGAAGCCCGCAGCGCTCTGCGCGTCGATGAGCGTACGTTTCGTGAGCTCGACGCCCGGGCGGCTCCATCGGGTGATGGCGCTTGCCGTTTCCAGGCAGCTCTCGATCAGCTCGTCGTCGGGTACGACGCGGGACACCAGGCCGGTGAGCGCGGCCTCGTCGGCGTCGATGTCGCGTCCGGTCAGCATCCACTCCGAGGCGCGGGAGGAGCCGACGGCGCGGGGGAGCAGGTAGGAGAGCCCCAGCTCACTGGCGGTGAGGCCGTTGTTGATCCCGGCTGCGCGGAAGTACGCAGACGACGCGGCCACCCGGATGTCGCAGGCCAGCGCCAGGCACAGCCCGCCGCCGATCGCGGCGCCGTTGACCGCCGCGATGACCGGCTGATGCATGGTGCGGAGGGTGAGGATCAGGTCCTCGAGGATCTCCATCGCCCGCAGTGCCACCGACACAGCGGTGAGCCCCTCGATCCCCGGCATCCGGCCCTTCTCACCGCTCTGGTCCGCACCGGAGCAGAAGCCGCGCCCGGTCCCGGTGAGGATCACCGCACGCACCGAGTTGTCGGCCGAGATCTCCTTGAGTTGAGCGACCAGCGGCACGATCACGTCGAACGCCATCGAGTTCATCCGCTCCGGCCGGTTGAGCCGCACCACCGCGACGTCCTCGGTCGGGTGCTCCATCTCGACGTACGTCATCTCAGAACTCCTTCAGCACACGTCGAGTCGGCTCGTCATGACGCGCCGACTCGACGAGGTCAGTTGGTCGGGGGCTGCGAACCCACGACCCCAAACGAGGAGAACAGCGACCCGCCGG
>NZ_JBHWLY010000050.1:0-41880 GCF_042730435.1 Nocardioides sp. NPDC059952
GTCGAGACCAACACGGTAAGCGACCGTGTTGGTCTCGACACGGGCTCCGCTGGCGCTCCGCCCGGCTCGACCAGCGGGAGTGGTCACACGTTGCGCCGGTACTGTCCACCGACCTCGAAGAACGCCTCGGTGACCTGCCCGAGCGAGCAGACCCGGGCCGCGTCCATGAGCGCGGCGAAGACGTTGCCGTCGGAGGTGGCGGCCTCCTTGAGGCGTACGATCGCCTCTTCCGCCTCGGTCGCGTGGGCCGCCTGGTAGGCGTGGACGCGGTCGAGCTGGGACTTCTTCTCGGTCTCGGTCGCGCGGGCGAGCTCGACGGGGCCGGCCGGCTCGCCGTCGGTGGAGCGTACGAACGTGTTGACGCCGACGATCGGCAGGGTGCCGTCGTGCTTGCGGTGCTCGTAGAGCATCGACTCGTCCTGGATCTTGCCGCGCTGGTAGCCGGTCTCCATCGCCCCGAGCACACCGCCGCGCTCCGAGATCCGGTCGAACTCCTTGAGCACGGCCTCCTCGACGAGGTCGGTGAGCTCGTCGATGATGAAGGAGCCCTGGAGCGGGTTCTCGTTGAACGCCAGGCCCCACTCGCGGTTGATGATCAGCTGGATCGCCAGCGCGCGCCGCACCGACTCCTCGGACGGGGTCGTGACGGCCTCGTCGAAGGCGTTGGTGTGCAGCGACTGGGCGTTGTCATAGATCGCGATCAGCGCCTGCAGCGTCGTGCGGATGTCGTTGAAGTCCATCTCCTGCGCGTGCAGGGAGCGCCCGCTCGTCTGGATGTGGTACTTCAGCTTCTGCGAGCGCTCCGAGGCGCCGTAGCGGTCCCGCATGGCGACCGCCCAGATCCGGCGGGCAACCCGGCCGATGACCGAGTATTCCGGGTCCATGCCGTTGGAGAAGAAGAACGACAGGTTGGGCGCGAAGTCGTCGATCGACATCCCGCGGGCGAGGTAGGACTCGACGTAGGTGAACCCGTTGGCCAGCGTGAAGGCGAGCTGGGAGATGGGGTTCGCCCCGGCCTCGGCGATGTGATAGCCGGAGATCGAGACCGAGTAGAAGTTGCGCACTCCCTGCTCGATGAACCACTCCTGGATGTCGGCCATGCAGCGCAGCGAGAACTCCGTGGAGAACAGGCAGGTGTTCTGGCCCTGGTCCTCCTTGAGGATGTCGGCCTGCACCGTGCCGCGGACCGTCTGCAGCGCCTTCGCCGGGTCGATCCCGCGCTCGCGCGCTTGGTCGATCACGGTGTTGAGGAAGAAGGCCAGGATCGTCGGAGCCGGTCCGTTGATCGTCATCGACACCGAGGTCGTCGGGGCCAGCAGGTCGAAGCCGTCGTAGAGCGCCTTCATGTCGTCCAGCGTCGCCACCGAGACGCCGGAGGTGCCGACCTTGCCGTAGATGTCGGGGCGTACGTCGGGGTCACGGCCGTAGAGCGTCACCGAGTCGAACGCGGTCGAGAGCCGGGTCGCGGGCTGGCCCTCGGAGAGCAGCTTGAAGCGGCGGTTGGTGCGGAACGGGTCGCCCTCGCCGGCGAACATCCGCGCCGGGTCCTCGTTGGCCCGCTTGTAGGGGAAGACCCCCGCGGTGAACGGGAAGAACCCGGGCAGGTTCTCGTTGCGCAGGAACCGGGTCAGCTCACCGCGGTCGGTGTAGCGAGGGGTCGCCACCCGCGGGATGTAGTTGCCCGCCAGCGACGTGCGGCCGCTCTCGTCGGCGGCGTACGTCTCCCTGGTCTCCTCCCACGAGGAGAGCTGTTTCCGCAGGTCATCGGGGATCTCGGAGGCGGGGGACTCGAGCTCGGGGTGGTCCTCGGCCACGATCTCGTAGGCCTGCTCCTTGCGCGCCGCGGCGACGAGCTCGACGGTGTGCGCGTGGTAGTCGCGTACGTCGCCGGCGATCTCGGCCAGGTAGCGGACCCGCTTCTCGGGGATGATCGGGTGCAGGCCCGTCGAGTGGCGGGTCGAGACGCGGGGGAGGACACCCTCCCCGACCGCCAGCCCGGCCTCGGCGAGGAGCCCGCGCAGGTGCTGGTAGAGCGCGGTGACGCCGTCGTCGTCGAAGGCGGCGGCCGAGGTGCCGAAGACCGGCATGTCGTCGGGCGAGGAGGTGAACGCCTCGCGGTTGCGGACGAGCTGGCGCGACACGTCGCGCAGCGCGTCCTCGGCCCCACGCCGCTCGAACTTGTTGATCGCCACCACGTCGGCGAAGTCGAGCATGTCGATCTTCTCCAGCTGGCTCGCGGCGCCGAACTCGGGCGTCATGACATAGAGCGAGACGTCGACGAAGTCGCTGATCCCGGTGTCGCCCTGGCCGATGCCGGGGGTCTCGACGATCACCAGGTCGACGGCGGACTTCATCACGGCGAGCACGTCGGCGAAGTGCTCGGGCACCTCGTGGCCGCCGCGGGTGGCGAGCGAGCGGTAGAACGTCGAGGAGGGGCCGCCGTCGGTGATGGGCGCGAGCGAGTTCATCCGGATCCGGTCGCCCAGCAGCGCGCCGCCGCCGCGGCGCCGAGACGGGTCGATGGCGAGGATGCCGATCCGGATCTTGTCCTCCTGGTCGGTGCGCAACCGCCGGACCAGCTCGTCGGTGAGCGAGGACTTGCCTGAGCCGCCGGTGCCGGTGATGCCCAGGACGACCGCCCGATCGGCCTCACGCAGCGGGTCCGCGATCTCGGCCGGCAGCCGCCCCTGCTCGGCCGCGGTGATGGACCGCGTGAAGGAGAGGGGGCAACCGCCGAGCACGTCCTCGGCGGCGAAGTCGAAGGTGGGCCACAGGTCGCGGTCGACGTCGCGTACGACCGAGTTGATCATCCCCGGCAGCCCCAGCCGCTGGCCGTCCTCCGGGGAGAAGATCTTGACGCCGGAGTTGGCCAGCCGCTCGATCTCGTAAGGAACGATGACCCCGCCGCCGCCGCCGACGACCTTGACGTGCCCGGCGCCACGCTCCTTGAGCGCGCGGACCAGATACTCGAAGAACTCCACGTGCCCGCCCTGGTAGGACGAGACCGCGACGCAGTGGGCGTCCTCCTGCAGGGCCGCGTCGGCGATCTCGGTCACCGAGCGGTTGTGGCCGAGGTGGATCACCTCGCACCCCTGGGCCTGGAAGATCCGGCGCATGATGTTGATCGCCGCGTCGTGACCGTCGAACAGGCTGCTCGCGGTCACGATCCGCACGTGGTGCTGGGGGATGTGGAGGTCGGACATGGGCGGGTCTCCCAGGGAATAGTTGGACGTCCAAGTAATTCCAGCATAGGTCGTCCCTCACGTACGCGCCAGTACGCGCTTCATGCGGTCCGGGTCCTCGCCTCCCGCGACGGGGCCCACGGCTACTCCAGGAGGCTCCGGCGGGGGATCGTGGTGGGGCTACCGGTGTGCTGTGTAACGACACCGATTTCCACGGCTAAGTAACAGAGGCGTGGTTTCTGGTCGCGGCGATGCCGCTCGGGGCTAGCGTCCGAGGCGCTAGCGCGACTCGGGACCGGCGAGCAATGTGCGTTGTCGGTTCGATGTTGGAGGTCTTGGGGATGTCCGGGTTCGTGATCCAGTCCTGTCGCCTTGTTCCCGCGGTGCTATTGGGGCGTGGGTGAACCGCAAGTGGTAGTTGAGAACTTCGTGCAGGATGCGACTTCGCCGACTGGGAGTGGCGAACCAGCGCCGCTGATTTTGATCGTGATGTTCGCCCTCTTGTCGGTTTGGCTGCTGATTGTGCACGCCCTGTTCCGTGCCGGTCAGCCGACGTCTCGGTGGAGGCATGCAGGCCATATGCGAGGTGTTCAAGTGCTCTTGGGTTACAGCGCGCTGCCTGGCAGCATGTCGATGACATTCCCAGTTGCTTTTATGATGGCTGATCGTATTTGGTCCTTCTCGCCGTCGGTTTTTCCGTGGGTTGGTTTGCCGTTTCTCCTGGCTTTCGCGGCCTGCGGCATCTGGTCATACAAAGAGTTCGAACGCCCAACCTTGAAGCGAACTCCGACATGGGTTCGCACGGCCATGGAGCATGATCCCGAGTTGCGTGAAGTTATTTATGGCAAGCGGCGGGATGACTGAGCAAGAGTCGCGTCGGGAGAGGAGGGCGGCGCTCATGAATCTCGATGGGGATCTTGACCTCTCCAACTTCTGTACGACTCGGATAGCGTTTATCTGGACTGGTGACAAAGAAGAAGCCGATGATGTGAGAGAGCGTCTTGCGGGTGCCTTTGCTGATCGAAATCCGCAGGCGTTTCGCGAGGCCGTTGACAGGTTGGCGTGGCTTCAATTCAACAAGATGTTCTCGCTAGGGGTTGTCGGTGTCCTACTTATTGGGATTCTTGTCGGAGTATTCGAGTTTCCGATGTATGGAGTTGGCACGAGTATTTCGCTAAGTGGATGTATATTTATGACGCTGCTCAGCGGTATGAGGCTCTTCGCCCTCAAGAGATTGGGTCGCTTTCAACTCATGGCCTATCGATCTCTGATATACGTTTCGGTCGTTCCCTTGATTGTGAGTTCAGTGGCGCTCGTCGCCCGCAGGCTCTAGTCGCTACGACATGATCGCAAACTCGGGTGGTGGGCTCATGAAACTGATGGCAGGTAGTACGTTGCTCAGAAATGACGTCGGTAAAGTGCTAATGAATTCCGCGGGTTGGGTATCGGGACGGCCGCGACTGAGGGCTCGATTGCGGCGTAACGGTGCGCCTGTTTGGGGGACCAGTCGACTTACCATGATCGGCGGAAACTTGTGGATCGGCCTGGTGATTGCATTCATGCTCGCGGTTACCCGTGACGCTTGGACGATTGGGTGGGTTGCTGGTTTCGTCGCCGTAGGTGCCGCGGGGTCGTGGGTGTTCATCCTTCGCCCATGGGTCGGAATTGACGGTGATGACCTCGTTGTGGTCAATCTCGTCGGAGAACGGCGAATCAGTCTGATCGATGTGGCTTGGACTGAGTCGGGGTCCGCGGGATTAGAAATCGTAAAGATCGATGCGTCTTCTGTGACGGCGTGGGCGATCCAACAGGGCAACCTGACGGCTGCGTTGGGACGCCCGTCTAGAAGCAAAGAGATTGCATCGGAGATCCAAAGGAAGGTGACCGAGGCCAAGGTTCGTTCGCAGGCTTCGAGCGAACCGTTCAGGGAGTGAGCCTCGATGGGGGCCGGAGAGCATGCTCGTCTGGTCCAGGTTCGTTGGAGTCCGACTACGAATGGCAGAAGATTGAGTCCGCCCATATTGAAGAGGCTTGCAAACAAGAGTCTTCTATTCCGCTATCTGATCATAGTCGTTGGCGGCTCCCTCATCTCGATGCCTGGAACGCTCTATGTATGGGCTGGTGAGTTCTACTGGTGGTCACTTGCCGTGCCCGTTCTGGGTGGCTACCTCTTGTCTGAACCTCCAAGCGAGGATGAGGAGCCGAGCGAGTGACCTGGGCGGAATGGCAGCCCTTCGGTTTGCGGTGCTCCGCCGATGCCCTAGGGCTCTAATTGGATCCGTCGTCGACGCGTTGGGGCAACATCCCGCGGCCGTGGTCAACGACCGCTTTCTCATGGAGGTCTGATGTTTGGCGGTGGGGATCCGTTCGGCGATGGAATTTTCACTGCGGGTTCGGCCGTGCTTGCTCTGCTGGTGCTTGTATGGCACTGGGCGTTCCGCAATGGAAGTTCATTGGTTCGCCGGACAATGAAACGTGACACTGGCCAATTCGTGAAGGGGTGCTTCGCGGCTCTTCCTGGCGGGCTCATGTTCTTAGGCGGAGCCCTTATGGGAGTCGCTGATCTGGTGGGAGGAACGTCGGATTACGTCGATGCTGCGGTCTCTGTGTTCTGGGTGCTGGTGACCGCCTGGGCCATCAAAGAGCTGCATCGGCCGACCTTGCGGAGGACGCCTGGCTGGCTCCGATTGAAGCTGCGAGAGGACACTCAGTTGCGGAACAACATCGTCGGACGACGAACACCGCCGTGGTGACGTGCGGGGCACGCCTGCAACGGTCCCCTCGCTACACCGGGAGTTAGCCGACGGCGTCCCCCGAGGCCGCGCGGACCTGGGTGAGCAGCCCGGTCAGACCGGGTACGTCCTCGATGCCGGGCTTCTCGAAGACCTCGCTGTTGAGCGAGATCGTGGCCGCCTCGACCGCCTCCCGGCCGGCGTCGGAGATGGCGGCGAGGACCACCCGCCCGTCGGCTGCCGAGCGGCTGCGGCGTACGAATCCCTGCTTCTCCAGCCGAGCTACGGCGCTGGTCACCGAGGCCGGGTGGACCTGGAGGCGGGAGCCGAGCTTGGCCATCGGGAGCTGGCCGTCCTGGGTGAAGGAGAGCAGGCGGAGCACCTCGTAGCGGGCGAAGGAGAGGTCGTGGGGGCGCAGTGCGGAGTCGACGCGCTCCATCACGAGCTGGTGCACGCGCACGAGCGAGGTCACCAGCGCCATCCCGTCGGCAGCGTCGGCCCAGCCGTGCGCGATCCACTGCCGTTTCGCCTCGCGGATCGGATCCATGCGGGCCAGCATCACACAGATGGCTTTACTACATGATCACGACGGCGCGCCGAACGTCCCGAGCAGGTTGAGAATCACGGCGAGGCCGATGACGGTCGCGATCACCGAGAGCGTCACGACCAGGCCGACCGCGACGGAGAAGCCGGCACCCTCGTGCCGCGCGCCGCGCTGCTGCAGCGCATAGAGCCGGGCGACGCTGGTGATCAGCGTGCGGCCCTCCTCGGCATCGAAACGGTACTGGTCCAGGTCGGGGACGGACTCGGGGTCGTGCACGTGCCATACGCCCTGGTCGGTCTGCTCGTCATCGGCCTCGATGCGGCGTACGCCGGTCCTCTGCGTGTGGGGCACGTCGCCGAACCAGACGAGGCTGCGGGTGTCCTCGATGATCGCGTAGGAGGAGCGGGTCGGCATCGAGACGTGGTAGGTGAAGACCCAGTGGAGCTTGGTGGCCGTCAGCGTGGCATGCCAGCGCTCGTCGGCCAGGTCGAGCTCCACGTCGAAGCCGCGTGCGGTCTCGGTCGCCTTGTAGGGAGTTCCGTCGCACACGCGCGCGACATGGTCGAAGAAGGGCCTCGCATGAGGGGACACGACTCAACAGGCTATCTGGTCCGGGGACTCTGCGGGACTACTCCGCGGCGTTGGGCGGCACGTCGATCTTGAAGTGGACCCTGCTGCCCTCGACGTCGTCGACGGTGATGATCGCGTCGTACTTCTCGCCCTCGGAGGTGAGGACGCAGGTCATCTCGGTGCCGATCTTGCCCTCGAGGTCGCCGGGGCAGTCGAGACCCTCGGGGGTGACGCCGATGGCGTTGGTGAGCTGCTCGGTCGCGATCCGCTCGACGGTCTTCTCCTGCACGTAGTCCTCGCCCGAGCCGCCGCACGCCGTCAGGGCGGGCGACAGCACGAGCAGAGCCGCGCCGGTCAGGGCGCCCGAGAAGGCGCGGGTACGTGTCATGCGCTCAGCCTAGGGGTAGGCAAAGATCAGGCAGACGTACGCCGCACCCGCTCGGGCGCGAAGAGGCGACCGGCCGCGGGGTCAGCCCACCGGAGCGAAGTCGCGCGCCCCGATGAACGTGGGCCGCGGCCTCGGCGCCGAGAACGGCTCGACCGCGGTGTTCTCCACGCTGTTGAACACCAGGAAGACGTTCGAGCGCGGGTACGGCGTGATGTTGCCGTTGGACCCGTGCATGCAGTTGCAGTCGAACATGACCGCGCTGCCGGCGGCCCCGGCCAGCACGTCGATCCCGTAGGTGTCCGCCATCTTCGTGACCGTCTCCTGATCGGGGGTGCCGGCGCCCTGCATCACCAGCGAGGACCTGTAGTTGTCCTCAGGAGTGGCGCCACCGCACGAGACGTACGTCCGGTGCGTGCCGGGCATGATCATCAGCGGCCCGTTGAAGGAGTGGTTGTCGGTCAGCGAGATCGAGATGCTGACGGTCCTCATCCGAGGCAGGCCGTCCTCGGCGTGCCAGGTCTCGAAGTCGGAGTGCCAGGAGAAGTCACCGCCGCCGAAGCCGGGTTTGAGGTTGATCCGGCTCTGGTGGATGTAGACGTCCGACCCGAGGATCTGCCGGGCCCGGCCGACCACGCGCGGGTCGGCCGCCAGCCGGGCGACGATGTCGCTGGTCCGGTGCACCTCGAAGATCGAGCGCACCTCCTGGGAGGCGGGTTCGATGATGGTGCGCTGGTCGGCACGGGTCTCGGGGTCGTTGCTGAGCCGGTGCAGCTCGGCGCGCAGCTCCGCGACCTCCTCGGGCGTGATGAGGTCGGGGACGGTCAGGTAGCCGCGCTCGTCGTAGGAGTCGAGCGTCTGCTGGTCCATCGGCCCGTCGGCCGCGGTGCCCCAGACGACCTTGTCCTGGCGGGGGAGCGTGCTGAAGCCCTCCTCGAGGCGGGTGGGGTACACGTCCTCGACGTGCTCGATTGCAGCGGTCATGCAGTGACCTCCGTGGTCTCGGTGAGAAGCGGGTAGACGCCGTCGTCGTCGTGCACCTCGCGGCCGGTGACCGGTGGGTTGAAGGTGCAGATCAGACGCAGATCGGTCGTGGCGGTGACGGTGTGCTTGTCGTGCTTGTCGAGCAGGTAGCACATCCCGTCGCGGATCTCGTACGTCTCACCCGTCTCGCGGTCGAGGAGCTCGCCCTCACCGCCGACGCAGTAGACGCACTCGATGTGGTTGGCGTACCAGAACTCGTTCGTCGTCCCGGCGGGGATGTTGGTCTCGTGGAAGGAGAAGCCGACGCCCTCGCGGGCCAGCACGATCCGGCGGCTTCGCCAGGTCCCGTGCTCGGACTCGACGCGTACGTCTCGGTCGGTGTCGTCGAGGTCTTCCAGATAGGTGACGCGCATGTTGTCTCCGTTTCGAGTCGGGGGGTCAGGCAGCGCTGCCGAGGACGGACGCGGTGGCCTCCTCGAGGACGGCGAGACCGCGGGCGAGCTCCTCGGAGCTGATGGTCAGCGGCGGCATCGTCTTGAGCACCTCGTCCTCGGGCCCGGAGGTCTCGACCAGCAGGCCGCACTCGTACGCCGCGGTCGCGATCTTCCCGGCCGCGCTGACGTCCGGGAAGGCGATGCCGGTGAGGAGACCGCGACCGCGGACGGTCGCACCCTCGTACCGCTCGGCGATCTCCGTCAGCCCCGCGCGCAGCTCGGCGGCCTTCGCCTGGACCTCGTTCTGGAAGGACTCATCGGCCCAGTAGGTCTCCAACGCCGCCCGGGCGGTGACGAAGGCGAGGTTGTGGCCACGGAAGGTGCCGTTGTGCTCGCCGGGCTCGAACTGGTCCAGCTCCGGCCGGATCAGGGTCAGCGCCATCGGCAGGCCGAAGCCGGAGATCGACTTCGACAGGCAGACGATGTCGGGGGTGAACCCGGCCTCCTCGAAGCTGAAGAAGGTGCCGGTACGCCCGCAGCCGGCCTGCACGTCGTCGACGATCAAGATGATGTCGTACTCGCGGCACAGGTCCGAGAGCGCCTTGAGCCACTCCAGCCGGGCGGCGTTGAGACCGCCCTCGCCCTGGACGGACTCCACGATGATCGCGGCCGGCTTGTCGACGCCGGAGCCGCTGTCCTGGAGCACCCGCTCCAGCCACATGAAGTCGTCGACGGCACCGTTGAAGTAGTCGTCGTACGGGATCTTCGAGCTGTTGGTCAGCGGGATGCCCGCGCCTCTGCGCTTCATCGAGTTGCCGGTCACCGACAGCGAGCCGAGCGTCATCCCGTGGAACGCGTTGGTGAAGGACAGCACGTGCTGGCGCCCGGTCGCCTTGCGGGCCAGCTTGAGCGCGGCCTCGACCGAGTTGGTCCCGGTCGGACCGGGGAACATCACCTTGTAGTCGAGATTGCGCGGCTCGAGGATCAGGTCGGAGAAGGCCTGCAGGAAGTCCCGTTTGGCGCTGGTGTGCATGTCCAGCGAGTGCACGATGCGCCCCTCGCGCAGGTAGTCGAGCAGCGGATCCAGCAGCGCGGGGTTGTTGTGCCCGTAGTTGAGCGCGCCGGCCCCGGCGAAGAAGTCCAGGAACTCACGCCCGTCCTCGCTGGTGAGGGTGGAGCCTTGGGAGTGGGTCATCACGGCCGGCCAGCTGCGGCAGTAGCTGCGGACCTGCGACTCGAGGGAGTCGAAGATCGCGGTGGCAGGTTCGGTGGTCGTCGTCATGGACATGACACCTCCGTGTGTCGTCGATCCCGAGGGGGCGTTCCCGTCGGGTCGTGCGGTCGTGAACGGGCCGATGCGGAACAACAGCTCCGGGTCGTGCCCGTCGGGAAACATCGCGGCCTCGAAGAGCGGCGTGCGCTCGATCGGGGCGCTGCGTGCGTTCGCGAACGAGGTGAACAGCGCGATGGAGGCGCTGTTGTCCGCGGTGATGGTCGTCTCCAGGCGGCGTACGCCCTCCCTGGAGAGGCTGTCGACGAGCTCGTCGAGCATGCGGCGGGCCAGGCCCTGGCCGCGGTGCCGCTCGTCGACGGCGACCTGCCAGATCATCAGGGTCTCTGGCTCGTCCGGACGGCGGTAGCCGATGACGAATCCTCCTGGATCGTCATCGACGGTCGCGACGATCGATGTCGCCGCGAAGTCGCGCGCCCACAGCAGGTAGGCGTACGAGGTGTTGACGTCGAGTACCCGAGATTCCCGTGCCATCCGCCACAGATGCTGACCGTCCTCGAGGTTCGGTGAGCGGAAGTCGACTCGGGTGGCCGACTCCGGGCGGGGCACGCTGCCATTCGAATTGCGATGTGG
This sequence comes from Nocardioides sp. NPDC059952, assembly GCF_042730435.1. Classification (NCBI taxonomy): domain Bacteria; kingdom Bacillati; phylum Actinomycetota; class Actinomycetes; order Propionibacteriales; family Nocardioidaceae; genus Nocardioides; species Nocardioides sp. NPDC059952. Next base: position 10,696 of record NZ_JBHWLY010000050.1, read on the forward strand.
CATCGCCTCACGACGCTAACAGGATGCGGGACGTAAGGCCCGGGAGGAGTCCGCACTCCGATATGCGGGGCGGATGAGTCGGATATCGGTGCCGGCCTCGCACTCGAGGTGGGTAGGATGTTCATATAACGCACATTTGAGAAGGGTCGTCTTCAGATGCTTGATTCCGCGCCGCCGGCCGGTGCGCAAACGATCGATCGTGGTCTGCGGGTGCTGTGGTACCTGGCCGAGCATCCCCTGGGGGTCACCCTCGCGTCGTTGAGCCGGGACCTGGGGATGAACCGCACGGCCCTGCATCGGCTGATGGAGACCTACCGAGCCCACGACATCGTCCGCCGCGACGAGAACAAGTGCTTCCACCTGTCCTATGGGCTCGTGCAGCTCGCCTCGCACGTCGACAGCGACCTGCACCGCATCGCCTACCCGGTGCTGGCCGAGCTGGCGGACGCGACCGGTGGGACCGCGCACATCATGGTCCCGGTCAGCGACAACGAGGTCCAGGCGATCGCCGTCGTGGAGCCGCGCAACGCCGCGGTCCATCTCTCGTTCCGGACCGGGCATCGTCACCAGATAGATCGCGGCTCGGGCGGGATCGCGATCCTCGCCGGCCGGCCGCCGAGCGAGGACGACTCCGAGGAGGTGCGCGAGGCCCGACGCCTGGGGTACGCGCTGTCGTTCGAGCAGATAATCCCTGGCGTCGCGGGTGTGTCCGTGCCGGTGCCCACCCCGGCCAAGATGCCGGAGGCGTGTCTCGGGATCTCGCTCGTGGACCGGAATGCGGCGGATCGTGCGGCCCCGCTCGTGGTCAAGGCGGCCGAGGAGCTCAGGTCGCTGCTGCTCGTGCACGGACGCTGAGAACGGCCAGGATCCCGGGCCTCGGGCGATGTGCCTCGAGACCCGGGATCCGTTCCGGGGTCGTGCCTCGGTCAGGAGTAGACGGGATCGCTCATGTCACGCTGGGAGGCGACCCAGGCGGGATCGAGCTGGTCCACCATCGACACGGTGCGCGACTCGTCGAAGACCACGACACGGTCGGCGACGGCCCACCGGCCGTCGCGACGTTCGAACCGGTCCACGTAGCGGCAGCGGATGACCGCGAGATCCTGTTCGGTCGCTCCCGGCGCCGGCTTCTGGCGCAGGAAGCACAGACAGTACGACTCGACCTTGGCCGTGTCGTCGTCGACGAAGTCGATCAGCACGTTGCTGATGAAGTGCTGGGACGAGTCGATCGTCTGATGGCGCTGCCGGATGTCCTCGACCAGCCCGGCCGCGTTCCCGGTGTAGCCACCGTGGACGTCGATCGCGTCGTCGAAGTAGCACGCCGCGATGGCGTCGTAGTCCAGCCGGTCGACGGCGCGCGCGTACCGGAACAGCACGTCCTGGATCTCGAACCGGTCCTCGATGCGACTCATGCCTCTGCGCCCTCCATCTGCCTCTGCGTGATCTCCGCTGCGCGTCGGGCGCCGTTGCGCCCGGCCACCCGGCCGAGCACCAGCGCATGGGCGACCGAGTTGCCGCCGCCGACGTAGCGCTCGCCGAGGATGCCGCCCGCGGCCTCGCCGGCCGCGAACAGTCCTGGTACGGCGCGGCCGTCCGTCCTGACCACCCGGGTGTGGGCGTCGATCTGGAGTCCGGTGTGGGTGCAGACCAGCTCTGCCGGCAGCATCCGGACGGCGTAGAACGGGCCGGACCCGATCGGGTCCAGATGTGCGTCGGCACCCTTCCCGGCCAGGGTCTCGTGCCGGAGGAAGTCCTCGTCGCGACCGTCCTGGAACAGCTCGTTGAACCGCTCGACGCTCGCGGTCAGGTTCTCGGCCGGAACCCCGATCAGGCCGGCGAGCTCGTCCAGGGTCTCGGCCCGCCGGACCACGCCCTTGTCGACCTCCTCGGTGATGCGGTCGGGTGCCCAGTCGGCGTACCCCTCCGGCAGGGCGGTCCGGGCTCGTTCGTCGAAGACCGACCAGACCCAGCCGCCGTGGTCCTTCAGGATCCCCGGGCTGACTGCGTACGGAGCGTCCTCGTCCATGCACCGGCGACCGTCGGTGTCGACGTGGATGCGGGACGGCGGCGGGAACCCGCTCTGCCAGTGGTGGTAGCGCTGGAACTCGGCGGTGACCAGGAGCAGGCCCCAGCCGTCGCCGAACAGGGACAGACCGTGGCGCTCGGCGATGCCGATGTGGTCTCCACGGGAGCCAGGAGCGGCGACCACGAAGAGCGCGTCGCCGGCGACCGAGGTCTCGGGGAAGTACCTCTCCACGAGACCGGGGTTGGCGGCGAGCCCGCCGGAGGCGACCACGACGCTCGGTGCGGTGATCTCGGTGTCCTCGATGACCACGCCGGCCACCTCGCCGTCCCGGACGAGGATGTCGTCGACCCGGCTGCCGAGCGCCAGGTCGACACCCAGCCGGGCGCGCGCCTTCTCGAGCGCCTGCACCAGCCCGTAGCCCTGGTCCTTCGGTACGTGGCCGCGCCAGACGTCCTCGACGCCCGCGCGGGACAGACCCGGCATGTGCGCGCTGTGGGAGATCTGAGCGGGGATCTCGACGCCGAGATCAGTGACCCAGTCGACGATCGTGCTCGACTCCTCGCAGAACATCCGGACCGGGCCCGGAAGGACGCGCCACTGGTTGAGATCCATGTAGTGCTGGAACATCCGAGCGGGGGAGTCCTCGATGCCGAGGGCTTCTTGGACGCCCGTGCCGGCCGCGGTGAGCAGGCCCGCCGAGAGCTGGGTCGACCCGCCGACCTCGGCCTCCGACTCGAGCAGCAGGACCCTGGCCCCGTCCTGGGCGGCCGAGATGGCCGCGGCCAGCCCGGCACCACCGGCGCCGACGACGATCAGGTCGTAGTCGTACGGCTCAGACATGCTGCGAGCCACCGTCCACCGGGATGTTGGTCCCGGTGATGTAGCGGGCGCTGTCGGAGAGCAGGAAGTAGAGGGCGCTGAAGACCTCGATCGGGGCGCCCAGGCGGCGCAGCGGGACGGTGCTGAGCGCGCGGTCGAGCGCTACCGGGTCCTCCTGGACCCAGCGGGTCATCTCGGTGTCGATGAAGCCGGGAGCGATCGAGTTGACCCGGATGTTGTCCGGGCCGAGCTCGACGGACATGCAGGTCGTCAGGTGCTTCACCGCGGCCTTGGAGGAGTTGTACGTCGCACGGGTGACCCGAGCACGCACAGCCGCGACCGAGCCCATGTTGACGATCACGCCGCCGCCGACGGTGCGGAAGTGACGTGCGGCGGTCTGGCCGCCGTAGACGACCCCGTTGAGGTTGACGCCGTAGGTGAGGGCGAGCTGGTCGGGGGAGATGTCGGTGAACTCGGCCTGCGGGAAGACCCCGGCGTTGTTGACCCACATGTCCAGCCGGCCGAACTCCTCGAGAGCCTTGGCCGCCATCGCGTCGTGAGCGGCGGGGTCGGTCACGTCGGCGCCGATCCCGACGACACGGCCCGCGTCGGGGACGCCTGACAGGTTGGCGTTGATCTTGTCCGCGACCGCAGCCATCGCGTCGCCGTCGAGATCGCCTCCGACGGCGTTCACGCCGCGGCGGGCGAGCTCCTCGACGAAGAGAGCGCCCATCCCTCGGCCCGCCCCGGTGACGACGACGGTACGTCCGCCGAGCTCGGGGTTGAGGGCCGGCAGCGGGGAGAAGTCGACGCGGCCGGGATTCGAGGTGGCACGTTCGTCAGTCATGGGTGGGTAGCTCCTTCTTGAGTGGGTCCGGCTGGCCGTCGCGGACGACCAGACGGTGGTGAAGCCGCAGCTCCGGCAGACGCCGGAACTGATCGGTGATGGTGGTGATGCGCTCGATGCGCGCCTCACCTGTGGTGATGTCGTGGGTGGTGACGATGAGCAGGTTCGCTCGCACGAGGACCGCATCGTCGGTGACGTCGTCGAGCGCCACGTTCGTCACGATGTGATGCAGATGCTGGTTGCCCCGATGCACCGTCCGGGCGAACTCCTCCAGTGCCGACGTACCGACGACCGGATCGGGGTAGGTGGGGGAGTCGAAGACGCCGTCCGCGGTGAACATCGCGGCCCAGTCGGCGGCCTCGCCCCGGTCGATCGCCAGGGACTGCCGTCCGTAGAAGTGCTGGACCTCCACGAAGACCTCGAGCTCGGGGCTCATCACTCGGTCCCCAGGTCGGACAGGATGCGGTGGTAGAGGCCGCCGGACGTCAGTCCGCCGTCGGCGACCAGCTCGGCCCCGTTGACGTAGGACGACGCGTCGGAGAGCAGGAAGCACACCACGGCGGCGATCTCGTCGGGCGATGCGAGCCGCCCCTCCGGCACGGACCGGAGGCTCGCGTCCACGAAGCTGCTGTCGGGCGCCTGATGCAGCAGCGGAGTGCCGGTCAGCCCGGGGTGGACCGAGTTGACCCGCACCTTGCGCTCGGCGAACTCCAGGGCGCCGACCTTCGACAGTCCCCGCACACCCCACTTGCTGGTGCCGTACGTCGCGGAGAAGTAGCCGACCATCCCGGCGATGGAGGAGACGTTGACGACCGAGGCGCCGTTCGCGCTGGTCAGGGCCGGGGCGAGGAACTTCATCCCGTAGAAGACGCTGGACAGGTTGATCGCCATCACCTGGTTCCACTGCTCGACGCTGGTCTCCTCGATGCCCAGACGCAGGCTCACGCCGGCGTTGTTCACGAGGCCGTGCAGGGGGCCTTCCTGCTCGACCTCCCGCGCGACCCGGGCCCACGACTCCGGGTCGGCGACGTCGAGGGCGGCCGCCCGCGCCGAGCCCCCGGCGGCCGAGACCTCCTGGGCCAGACCTCGAGCGCCGTCCTCGTCCAGGTCGGCGACCCACACGTGCGCGCCGCGTGCCGCCAGCGCGAGGCTGTAGGCGCGGCCCAGGCCGCCGGCGGCACCGGTGACGAAGACCGATCGGCCCGCGAAGTCACGATCGGTCACAGCTCGAGCTCCTTGCCGCGGGTCTCGGGGAGGAAGAACGTGGCGATGAACGACAGCACGGCGGTGAACAGCAGGAAGCCGGCCGGCGCGAGGTTGTTGCCGGTCAGACTGATCAGGAGCGTCGCGATGAAGGGGGCCGTCCCGCCCAGGGTCATGTTGGTGAAGTTGTTGGCCAGCGCGATGCCGCTGTAGCGGTAGCGAGCGCGGAAGATCTCGGCGTACGTCGAGAACGAGACGCCGTTGTTGCAGCCGATCACGAAGGCGAGGGTCGCCTGGGCCGCGATCGCGGCCCCGACCGAACCGTCCCGCATCAGCAGGAAGGCCGGGATGGTCAGAATGACCACGAGACCGGAGCTGGTGAAGAAGACCGGTCGTCGTCCGAACCTGTCGCCGAGGTAGCCGGCGATCGGCAGGCTGATGACGGCGGCGACCATCGCGATGCACGTGGAGGTGAAGGCGACGTCCGCGGAGTGACCGCCTTCGGTCTGCAGGTAGCTGGCCGCGTAGACGGAGCAGATGTAGTAGCCGCCGACGATGAGCGCGCCGAGCCCGACCACGAGAAGGACCTGGCGCCAGGCGTGCCGGAGCACGTCGGTGATGGGGTACGCCGACTGCTCGATGTCCTCGGACTCCTGGACGGCCTCGAACTGATCGGTCTCGTGGAGCTGGCTGCGGATGTAGAGGCCGATCAGGCCGATCACCAGGCTGATCAGGAACGGCACGCGCCAGGCCCAATCGCTGATGGTCTCCTCGCTGAAGGCCGTGTTGACGCCGAGGGCGACGAGCGCGGCCAGCAGGGACCCCAGATAGGTGCCGGTGTTCACGAACGAGGTCTGGAAGGCGCGGTGCCTGGCCGGGGCGTTCTCCGCGACGAACGCGTTGGCGCCACTGAGCTCGCCGCCCGCCGCGAAGCCCTGCAGGCAGCGGCAGAGGACCAGGACCGCTGTCGCCCAGACGCCCAGCGTGGCGTACGTCGGCAGGATCCCGATCCCGGCCGTGGCGATCGCCATCAGCAGGATCGTGTAGGTCAGGGAGCGCTTGCGGCCGTACTTGTCGCCGATGTGCCCGAAGAAGATCCCGCCGGGGACGCGCAGGAAGAACGCGACCGCGAAGGCGGCGAACGTGTTCAGCAGCGCGGTGGTGGGGTCGCTCTCGATGAAGAAGTGGCTGGCGATCATCGTCGCCATGTAGCCGTAGATCGCGAAGTCGTAGTACTCGACCACGGTGCCGAGCACGGCCGCCCGGATCACCTTGGCGGTGGACTGGGTGGGACGGCTGGTCTCGGTCGGACTGCCTGCGGTGACGGAATGACTCATTACTGCCTCTCGGACGTTCAAATAACGAACGAAGCGTTCAATTATGCGTCACCATAACCACCAATGTGTGATGGGCGCAACACCTGCCGGCGGATCGGTGGCCGTGCTCGGCGACGTGGCCGGTGGCGATGGATGCGCGTGGAGACGTGCTCTAGTCTGCGGCTGGGGGCTGCTGCGTCCCCGTCCGCGACCCGCATCGGGAGGATGAAGATGGCCACGCTTCAAGGCTTGGACCGTGGGCTGGCGGCGCTTGCCTTCGTCTCCCAGAACCCGGCCGGCGTCACGGTGGCCGACGTCGCCGCCCATCTCGGCGTCGACCGCGCGATCGCCTATCGCGTCGTCGCCACGCTGGAGGCGCGTGCCCTCGTCACGCAGGGACGCAACAAGCGCCTGCGCCTCGGCGCCGGCGTGATCGCGCTGGCGGGCCGCTTCTCGTCCCAGCTGATCCAGGCGGCAGAGCCTGCGTTGCAGGATCTCGCTGACGCGGTCGGCGCCCCGGCGTTCCTGACCCTCGCGCACGGCGAGGACGAGTGCGTCCCGGTGCTCGAGGCCGACCCGAAGGTCGGCCAGGGGCCCGTGCGGGTCGGCTATCGGATCGGGCAGCGCTACCCGCTGGACAAGGGTGCGAGCGGGATCGCGATCCTCGCGCTCGCCGGGCCGCAGCCGGGCGACTCCGCGGCGGTTCGGGAGGCGCGCGAGCTCGGCTACAGCCACACCGCGGGCGAGCTGCAGCGCGGCGCGGTCGGGATCGCCGTCGGCTTCGAGGCTCCCGGGTCGCTGCGGGCGTCCGTCGGCATCGTCACGATGGACGACATCGACCCGACCGAGGTCGGCCCGCTGGTGGGCGCTGCCGCTCGGAGCCTGGCCGAGCTCGGCCTGGGCTGAGTCGGCCCGCTCTTGACGGGGCGCGGGCCCTCGTCCTACTTTTGCGCTTAGAGCGCACATAAATGTGCGTTCAACGCACAAGGAGCACTCATGCCGTACTACCACTCCGCCGGCGCCGTCCCCCCGAAGCGGCACACCCAGCACCGCGACGAGGCCGGGAACCTCTACTTCGAGGAGCTCATGGGGGAGGAGGGCTTCTCCTCGGACTCGTCGCTGCTGTACCACCGGAACATCCCGTCGGCCGTGAGCGAGTACCGCACGTGGGAGCTGAACGACCAGTCGCTCGTGCCCAACCACCCGCTCCTCCCGCGGCACCTCTCGACGCACAAGATCTTCGCGGAGGGTGAGACCGGCATCGACGCCGTGACGGGTCGTCGGCTGCTGCTCGGCAACGATGACGTACGGCTGTCCTATGTCGTGGCCGACGCGGTGAGCCCCTACTACCGCAACGCGCTCGGCGACGAGTGCCTCTACGTCGAGGACGGCGCCGGACGGGTGGAGACCGTGTTCGGCGACCTCGAGGTGGGGGACGGCGACTACGTGATCATCCCGCGCGCGACGACCTACCGGGTCGTTCCCGACGGCGTGCTGCGCATCTACGCGATCGAGGCCAACTCCCACATCGGGCCGGCCCGCAACTACCTGTCGAAGCACGGTCAGCTGCTCGAGCACGCCCCCTACTGCGAGCGCGACCTCCGGCTGCCCGAGGGACCGAAGGTGGTCGAGGGCGAGAACGTCGAGGTCCACATCAAGCACCGCGGGCCCGACGGGATCGCCGGCAGCGTCCACGTGCTGCCCCACCACCCGTTCGACGTCGTCGGCTGGGACGGGTGCCTCTACCCCTACGTCTTCAACATCAGGGACTTCGAGCCGATCACCGGCCGGATCCACCAGCCGCCGCCCGTGCACCAGGTCTTCGAGGGCAACAACTTCGTGATCTGCAACTTCGTGCCGCGCAAGGTCGACTATCACCCGCTCGCGATCCCCGTGCCCTACTACCACTCCAACGTCGACTCCGACGAGGTGATGTTCTACTGCGGGGGCGACTACGAGGCGCGCAAGGGATCGGGCATCGGCCAGGGGTCGATCTCGCTGCACCCGGGTGGTTACCCGCACGGCCCGCAGCCGGGCGCGTACGAACGCAGCATCGGCGCGGAGTTCTTCGACGAGCTCGCCGTGATGGTCGACACCTTCCGACCGCTGCTGCTCGGCGAGGCCGGCCGCGCGACCGACGACGGGCAGTACGCCTACTCCTGGGTGCGCAACCGATGAGGATGCTGGCCGGGCTGCTCGACGACGCTGCGGTGTTCCCGCCGGGGAACGCGTCGCTCGAGGAAGCCGTCGACGCTCACGTACGTCACCTGCGGTCGGTCCATGCCGACCTGGTCGGGCCGCTCGTGCTGGCCGCCAAGGACCTGGGTGCGCTCGAGGTCGTCCTGGGAGATCGGCCGGGGCACTCCGCCGACCTCACTCTGACGGTCCCGCTGCCGGGGCTCGTCCCGGCGATCGCCGCCGCCCGAGCCGTCCGGTCCGTCCGCCTCGTCGGACTCGAGGTGGCGCTTCCCGACGGGACCACCGCCGCGGAGGCCCTTGCGGCGCTCGACGCCGCCGACCTCGACGCCGACCTCGACCTGACCACCTATGTCGAGGTGCCCCGGGACAGTCGCCGCGCCGACGTCCTCGCAGCGCTGGCAGGCACGCCTTATCGCGCGAAGTTCCGCACCGGCGGCGTCCGGGCGGACCTCTATCCCGACGAGACGGAGCTGGCCGCAGCGGTCGGGTACGCGGTCTCTCTCGGGGTGCCGTTCAAGGCCACCGCCGGCCTGCACCACGCCGTGCGCAACACGGATCCCGCGACAGGGTTCGAGCAGCACGGCTTCCTCAACGTCCTGGTGGCGACCGGGTGCGCGCAGGCTGGTGCTGATGACACCGAGGTCGTGAAGCTGCTCGCCGAGCGCGACGGAGGCCGTCTCGCCGAGCAGGTGCGGACGCTCGAGCCCTCGGTGCGGGATGCGTTCTGCTCCTTCGGCACCTGCTCCATCGACGAACCCATCACCGAGCTGGTCGACCTCGGCTTGCTCGACCCCCGATACAAGAAGGATCTCGCGTGACCACCATCAGCATCCCCGACGGCTCGCTCTTCGGCCTGGCCAACCTTCCCTACGGGGTCTACTCCGTCCCCGGCCAGGACCCGCGGGTGGGCGTACGTCTGGGCGAGCACGTGGTCGACCTGGCCCTTCTCCTCGGTGACGACGTGTTCGCCGCCGACAGCCTCAACCCGTTCATGGCACAGGGCTATGAGCGCTGGGTCGAGGTCCGCGCGTCGATCATCGAGCGGATCCAGGGTGACGTGCCCGACGAGGCCGTGCACGACCTGCGGGACGTCACGCTCCACCTCCCGTTCGAGGTCGCCGACTACGTCGACTTCTACGCCTCCGAGCACCATGCCGCCAACCTCGGCCGGCTCTTCCGCCCCCAGGTCGCCGAGCCCCTGATGCCGAACTGGAAGCACCTGCCCGTCGGCTACCACGGTCGGTCGTCGTCCATCGTGGTCTCGGGCACGGACATCGTCCGCCCGTCCGGTCAGCGGAAGGGCCCCGAGGATGAGGTTCCGGTCTTCGGCCCCTCCGTCCGGCTCGACATCGAAGCCGAGATGGGCTTCGTCGTCGGCACCGGGAGCGCGATGGGGACCAGCATCCCCGCCGGCGATGCCGAGCGACACATCTTCGGCGTGGTGCTGTTCAACGACTGGTCCGCGCGTGACATCCAGGCCTGGGAGTACGTCCCGCTCGGCCCGAACCTCGGCAAGTCGTTCGGCTCGACCGTCTCGGCCTGGGTCGTCCCGCTTCTCGCGCTGGAGTCCGCACAGGTCCCGACACCCGCACAGGAGCCCGCGGTCCTGCCCTACCTGCAGATGCAGCGTCCCTGGGGACTGGACATCGAGCTCGAGGTGGTCTGGAACGGGCAGGTCGTGTCCCGGCCGCCGTACGCGGCCATGTACTGGTCACCCGCGCAGATGCTCGCGCACCAGACCGTCAACGGTGCCCCGAGTCGTACCGGTGATCTGTTCGCCTCCGGGACGATCTCCGGCCCGGACCCCGACCAGCGCGGCGCGTTCATCGAGCTGACCTGGGGCGGCGCCGAGCCGGTCGAGATCAACGGCACCCCGCGTACGTTCCTGGAGGACGGCGACGAGATCGTGCTCCTCGCCACCGCGCCCGGTGCCGACGGCACCCGGATCGGGTTCGGGGAGGCACGCGGCCGCATCGTGGGCCAGGGCTGACCGAACCCGATCAGGCAGACGTACGCCGCACCAGCTCGGGGGCGAAGACGACCCGACGCGGGATGGTGGTGGTGCCGTCGAGCTGCGCGAGGAGGAGCCGGGCGGCCTCCTCGGCCATGTCGCCTATCGGGTTCTTGACCGTGGTGAGCGGGGGAGTGGTGCGCTCGGCGATGCCGAGGTCGTCGTAGCCGACGACCGCGATGTCGTCGGGGACGCGGCGGCCGGCTCGCTCGAGGGTGCGGAGCGCACCCGCGGCCATCAGGTCGGAGGCGACCATGAGGCCGTCGATGTCTGGATGGCTGCCCAGCAGGATCTCGCAGGCGGCCTCGCCGCCGTCCTCGGTGAAGTCGCCCTCGACGACCGCGTCGGCGGCGAGACCGGCAGCGTCCAGGGCGGCCCGCCAGCCGGCCACCCGGTCGGCGCCGGCACTCATGTCGGCGGGGCCGGTGATGGTGCCGATCCGGCGGCAGCCGCGGTCGATGAGCACTTGGGTGACCTCGCGCGCGCCGGCGAAGTTGTCGGTGTCGGCGTAGGAGACCCGGTGTGCGCCGGTCCACGGGCGGCCGACGAAGGCTGCCGGCAGGCCGAGGTCGGCGACGTGATCGGCGAGCAGGTCGCTGCGGTGCGAGGAGACGACGATGGCGCCGTCGATGTGACCGCCGCGCAGGTAGCGCAGCATCCGGTCCTCCTCCTCACCGGGACGCGCGATCAGGAGGACCACCTGCAGGTCGCGGGACGAGAGGGCCCGGGTGACGATGCGCAGCGTACGGGCGAAGAACGGGTCGGCGAAGACCCGCTCGTCAGCCTCGGGGATGACCATGGCGACCGAGTCGGTACGCCGGGTCACCAGCGACCGCGCCGCAGGGTTGGGGGTGTAACCGAGCGTGCGAACGGCCTCGGCGACGGCCTCGGCGGCCTTCGCGGACACCCGAGAGCCACCGTTGATCGCGCGCGACGCGGTCGCCCGGCTGACACCAGCCATCCGGGCGACCTCGTCGAGCGTGGGCATGTTCACGACAGTGCCTATTCCTTCCGGGCCGGCACCCGGTTGTTGGCGGCGACATCGGCGAACCAGAGGCCGCTGTCCTTCGGCGTACGCACCTGGGTCTCGAAGTCCACGTGCACGATCCCGAACCGGTGGGCGTAGCCGTAGCTCCACTCGAAGTTGTCGAGCAGCGACCAGGCGAAGTAGCCCTGGATGTCCGCGCCCTGCTCGATCGCGTCGAGCGTCCCACGCAGGTGCTGGTCGATGTAGTCGAGTCGGGCGGTGTCGTGCACTGCCCCATCCTCGACCACGTCGTCATAGTAGGCGCCGTTCTCGGTGATGTAGATGGGCGGGGCTCCGTACTCACCGCTGAGCCGGGTCAGCAGCCGGGTCAGCCAGACCGGGTCGATCTCCCAGTCGCGGGCGGTCGTGGCGCGGCCCGTGCGCGGGGTGACGAACTCAGCACCGGGGTAGGGGTTCCCCCGGGGCAGGTCGGAGTGCACGAGCCGGCTGCCCAGCACCTGGTCGGGGTCGATCTCGAACGGCTCCGCCGCGATGGCGTTGCCGAAGTAGAAGTTGACCCCGAGCACGTCGAGCGGCGCGGAGATGACCTCCAGGTCGCCCTCGAGCACCCAGTCCTGCCACGGACGGCCCTGGAAGGTCAGGCCCTCGGTGTCCGCGGCCAGGTCGTCGGCATACTTGCCCCGGAACAGCGGGTCGAGGAACACCCGGTTGTGCAGACCGTCGATCCGCCGGGTCATGTCGACGTCCTCGGGACGGTCGGCGTCGTAGGGGTCGACGACCGTCGGGTTGAGGGTGATGCCGAGGTGCTTCCCGTTCTCCGGCGTCGCGCCGCGGCTGCGCAGCTCGTTGACGACGAGGCCGTGCCCGAGCATGAGGTGGTGGGCCGCGACGATGCCGGCCACGCCCTCCTGGCGACCCGGCGCGTGCTGGCCACCGGAGTAGCCGAGGAACGCCGAGCACCAGGGCTCGTTCAGCGTCGTCCAGTTGTCGACGCGGTCGGAGAGCGCGTCGTAGACGGTCGTGGAGTACTCCACGAACCGGTAGGCGGTGTCACGGCTGGTCCAGCCGCCCTGCTCCTCGAGCGCCTGCGGCAGGTCCCAGTGGTAGAGCGTGATCCACGGCGCGATCTCGGCCTCGAGCAGCTCGTCGACGAGACGGCTGTAGAAGTCGAGCCCCGCCTGGTTGACCTTGCCGCCGTCGGGACGGATCCGCGGCCACGCCGTCGAGAACCGGTACGACGCCAGGTTGAGGCGCTTCATCAGTGCGACGTCCTCGGGCACCCGGTGGTAGTGGTCGCACGCGACCTCGCCGGTGTCGCCGTTGAGGATCGCCCCCGGCACCTTGGCGAAGGTGTCCCAGTTGCTGGGCGTACGTCCGTCCTCGTCGATGGCTCCCTCGATCTGGTACGACGCGGTCGCCGCGCCCCAGAGGAAGTCCTTCGGGAACGTACGTGCGGCGTGGGTGGGGTTTGTCGAGAGGGTCATCCCTTGACGGCTCCTTGCATGATGCCGGACACCAGGTGGCGTCCGGTGGCGATGAACAACAGCAGCAACGGGATCGTCGCCATGATGGTCCCGGCCTGGAGCAGAGCGAGGTCGCTCAGCCCCTGCCCGGGTGCGATCTTGAGCTTGTCGAGCGCGGTCTGGAGGGTCTGGACGTCGGAGTTCTGCAGCACCAGCAGGGGCCACATGAAGTCCGTCCAGACGCTCATGAACGTGAACAGTGCCAAGATCGCCATCGCCGGACGTGCTGCCGGGACGGCAACGGTCCAGACGATGCGGATCTGAGAGCAGCCGTCGACGCGAGCCGCGTCGATCAGCTCGTCGGGGATCGCGTCGACGAGGTACTGACGCATGAAGAACACCCCGAACGCGGTCACCAGCCACGGCAGGGTGACCGCCGTCAGGGTGCCGTCGAGGCCGAGGTTGCTGAACTGCTTCAGCATCGGCACCAGCGCCAGCTGGGTCGGGACCGCCAGCGTCATGACGATGAACGCCATCAGCACGTTGGACCCCTTGAAGCGGAGCTTCGCGAACGCGTAGCCCGCCAGCGTCGAGAACGCCACCACCGAGAATGCGCCGATGCTCGAGACGACGACCGAGTTGAGGAGCGCCGACCAGAAGTCGATCTGGTCGAAGACCCGCTTGGCGTTGTCGACGAAGTGGCCGCCGGGCACCAGCGGGGGCGGCGACTGGAGGGTCCTCTCCTTGGTGACCGTGCCCATGACGTAGGACCAGTAGAGGGGGAAGACCGAGCCGATGACGAACGCGGCGAGCAGCGCGTAGACCAGGAAGCCCGGCTTGTTGATGCTGTGCATCTTGCCGCTCATCGGGCAGCACCTCTGTTCTGGATCGCGCGAGTGATCACGAAGTTGAGCAGGGCGACCCCGACGATGAGCAGGAACAGCAGCCAGGCCGCGGCGGCCGCCCGGGGATAGGGGTCGGTCGCGCTGTTGGCGGTGTTGAAGACGTACATCGTCAGGGTCTGGAACTGGTAGTTCGCTCCGCCCTGGTGCTGCAGGTTGGTGTCGAAGAGCCGCGGCTCGGTGAAGATCTGCAGACCGCCCATCGTCGAGGTGACGATCACGAAGATCATCGTCGGGCGGATCGAAGGCAGGGTGATGTTCCAGAACTGGCGTCCGCTGCCGGCCCCGTCGAGGGAGGCGGACTCGTAGAGGTCACGGGGGACCGCCTGCATCGCCGCCAGGATGATCAGCGTGTTGTAGCCCGTCCAGCGCCAGTTGACCATCGTCGCGATCGCCGTCCAGCTGGCGAAGCGGTCGGTGTGCCAGCCGATCGGGTCGATCCCGATCGTGCCGAGCAGCTGGTTGGCGAGCCCGGACTTGTCGGCGAAGATCGCGCTCCAGATGAGCGCGGCCGCGGCAGGGGCGACGACGTACGGCAGCAGGACCGACATCCGCCACCAGGAGCGTCCGCGCAGGTTGGTGTCGAGGAGCGCCGCGATGACCGTCGCGATGATCACCTGCGGCACCGAGGAGAGCACGAAGATCCCGAACGTGTTGACCAGGGCCTTGTGGAACACCGGGTCGGTGATGACGTGGACGTAGTTCGCCCAGCCGACCGGGTCACCGACGGAGCCGCCGAAGCGCGGCCAGGAGAAGAAGGACAGGTAGCCCGTGTAGAGCAGCGGGTAGAGGCCGATCGCCGCGAAGACGATGAAGAACGGCGCCACGAAGAGGTACGGCGCGTACTTCACGTCCCAGCGGCTGAGCCGCTGCCGCAGGGCCGAGGGGCCCTGCGGCGAGCGGCTCGCCTGAGGGGATGTCTTGAGCATCTTCAGATCAGAGGTTGCCCACGGCGCCGACGAAGGTCGTCCAGGACGTCTCGGGGTCCTCGCCCTCGTCGACACGCTGGATCGCGGTCTGGAAGAGGCCGAGCACGTCGGAGTACTTGTCACCCTTGAACGGGACGCCCGGCGTGACCGCAGCGGCGCGGTTGGTCAGGATCTCGGTGGTCTTGGCGTTGCCGAAGTAGGGGTCCTCGGCGTTCTCGGCCTGGAGGGTCTTCTGCGCCTCGAGGTTGCCCGGGAAGTTGCCGGCAGCCTTGGACGCGGAGACCTGCGACTCGGCGTTGGTCAGGTAGTCGGCGACCTCCTGGGCCTCCTCGGTGTGCGCGCCGCTCGCCGGGACCGCGAGGAACGAGCCGCCCCAGTTGCCGCCGCCACCCGGGAAGGCGTCAGCGATCCTCCAGCCCGTCACGTCCGGCGCGGAGGACTTGATGTTGGCGAACATCCAGCCCGGGCACGGCATCGTCGCGAAGCCGTCGTTGGTGAAGTTCGCCTGCCAGTCCTCGCCCCACTGGACGACCTTGGTGGACAGGGTCGGGGAGTACTTCGTGACCGTGTCGTAGACCGCCTTCAGCTCGTCGTTCTCGACGTTGACCTTCTGGTCCTCGGTCTGGAACGGGAACTCGACCTGGTTGAGCATGGCCTGCGCGACCGAGCCGGAGGCGTCGTACCACTTCGTCTGGGGGACCTTCTTGGTGAACTGCTCGCCGGTCTTGTAGTAGGTGTCCCAGTCCGCGAAGAGGGCTGCGGCGTCGGCGGGGTCGCTCGGGAGGCCGGCCTTCTCGAAGAGGTCGGCGCGGTAGCACATCGCCTCGGGGCCGATGTCGGTCGGATAGCCGATCTGCTTGCCGTCGGTGGTCTGGCCGGCCTTGTAGGCGTATTCGACCCAACGGCCGTCGAGCTCGGGGTCGGAGATGTCGGCGAACTGCTCGTTCGCGCCCTCGGCGACCAGCGCCGCCATGGCGTCACCCTCGACCGCGATCACGTCGGGGAGCTCGGTGCCGGCCTGGAGAGCCTTGGTCATCGACTCCTTCCAGGTGTCCCACTCGGCGATCTTGGTCTGCTTGATCTTGAAGGGGCGCTCGGGGTCGGCGTTCCACTTCTCGATCTGCTCGTCGTAGCCGAACTCGCTGAACGTGGTGATGGTGAGCGTGTCGTCCTTACCGAGAGAGGACTGCTCGTCGCCGTCACCGCCACCGCAGGCCGTCAGGCCGAGGACGAGAGAGGCGACGGCACATGCGGCCAGGGCGGTTCTGGGCCGGCGGTGCCAGGGCTTGGAGTTGTTGGACACGGGAGTGCTCCTGCACGTCTGTGTGGGGAGTGAGAGCGCTTCCACTCTCGGGATTAAGGAGAGTGTGATTGCGCTCACAGGCCCCTGTCAAGTAGGCGGGTGGTAACGATTCTGTGATTGTGGGAGCGCTTCCACCAAAGTGGGGAAACCAATGGGTCGGTCAGCCCGAGATGACGGTGAGCAGCCGAGCGGCCTCGGTGGCCATCGCGTCGCGGCCGGCGCCGAGATAGCGGCGCTGGTCGACCAGGTTCGGGTCGGCCTCGAGGGTTTCGCGGACCGCGCCGGTGAAGGCCTTGTTGAGCTGGGTGGCGACGTTGATCTTCGTCATCCCGGCGGCGATGGCGGCCCGGAGCCCGTCGTCGCTCACCCCGGAGGAGCCGTGCAGGACCAGTGGGACATCGACGGCACGGCGGATCCTCGCGATCAGGGCCTCGTCCAAGGCCGCGTCGCGGGTGGTCATCTTGTGGCTCGAGCCGACCGCGACGGCGAGGGCGTCGACGCCGGTGCTGACGACGAACGCGGCCGCCTCGGCCGGGTCGGTGCGTACGCCTGGAGCGTGGACGCCCGCCTTGCCGCCGACCTCGCCGAGCTCGGCCTCGACGTGGGCGCCCCGGTCGTGGCAGCGGCGAGCGACGGCGGCGGTGCGGGTGAGGTTGTCCTCGTAGGGGAGCTGGGAAGCGTCGTACATCACCGACGAGAAGCCGAGATCGACCGCGATCCCGACCAGGCGCTCGTCGGTCGCGTGGTCCAGGTGGAGCGAGATCGGCATGGTGGACGCCGATGCGATCGCGATCGCGGCGTGTGCGAGCGGTGCCAGACCTCCGTGGTAGCGCACCGCGTTCTCGCTGATCTGGACGATGACCGGCCGGTTCGCGGTCTCGGCTCCGGCGGCGATCGCCGCGACGGTCTCCAGGTTGATCGCGTTGAAGGCGGCGACGCCGCGGCCGTCCTCATAGGCAGCGCCGACGAGCGCGGCGGTGGTCGCGAGGGTCACTGCCGCTCCTCCCGCCACGTCGGCGGCTGGGTCGCGATCTCGGCCTCCACATGCGTACGCCTCATGGGGGAAGTGTCGCAGGCAGATCGCAACGAAACGGCCGCCGACCCCAGGGGTCGGCGGCCGTCAGGAGAAGCCGGTCAGGACTTGTTGGCCTTGCGCGCCCGGCTCGCGATCTTGGCGCGGTCGTTCTGGTCGAGGATGACCTTGCGGATTCGGACCTGCTCGGGGGTGACCTCGACGCACTCGTCCTCGCGGCAGAACTCCAGGCACTGCTCGAGGGAGAGCTTCTTCGGCGGGATCAGCTTCTCGAAGTTGTCGGAGGTGGCGGAGCGGACGTTGGTCTGCTGCTTCTCCTTGGTGATGTTGACGTCCATGTCGTCCTGGCGGGAGTTCTCGCCGACGATCATGCCCTCGTAGACCTCGGTGGTCGGCTCGACGAACATGACACCGCGCTCCTGGAGCGAGGTCATCGCGTAAGCCGTGGCCGCGCCCGCCCGGTCGGCGACCAGCGAGCCGTTGTTGCGCGAGCGGATCTCCCCGGCCCAGCGGTCATAGCCCTCGGAGATGTGGTGGGCGATGCCGGTGCCGCGGGTCTCGGTGAGGAACTCGGTGCGGAAGCCGATCAGGCCGCGCGCCGGCACGATGAACTCCATGCGCACCCAGCCGGTGCCGTGGTTGGTCATGCCTTCCATGCGGCCCTTGCGGTTGGCGAGCAGCTCGGTGATCGTGCCGAGGAACTCCTCCGGGGCGTCGATGGTGAGGCGCTCGAACGGCTCGTGGAGCTTGCCGTCGATCTCGCGGGTGACCACCTGCGGCTTGCCGACGGTCAGCTCGTAGCCCTCGCGACGCATCTGCTCGACCAGGATCGCCAGCGCCAGCTCGCCACGGCCCTGGACCTCCCAGGCGTCGGGACGCTCGGTGTTGAGGATCCTCAGCGAGACGTTGCCGACGAGCTCGGAGTCGAGGCGGTCCTTGACCAGGCGCGCGGTCACCTTGCCGCCCTTGACCTTGCCGACCAGCGGCGAGGTGTTGGTGCCGATCGTCATCGAGATGGCGGGCTCGTCCACGTGGATCAGCGGCAGCGCGACCGGGTTCTCCGGGTCGGCGAGGGTCTCGCCGATGGTGATCTCGGGGATGCCCGCGACGGCGACGATGTCGCCCGGGCCGGCCTGCTCGCCGGGCTTGCGCTCGAGTCCCTCGGTGATGAGGAGCTCGGTGATGCGTACGTTCTTCGTCTCGCCGTTGCGCTGCATCCAGGCGACGTTCTGGCCCTTCTTCAGGGTGCCCTGGTGGATGCGGACCAGCGCGAGGCGGCCCAGGAACGGGGAGGCGTCGAGGTTGGTGACGTGAGCCTGCAGC
This sequence comes from Nocardioides sp. NPDC059952, assembly GCF_042730435.1. Lineage (NCBI taxonomy): Bacteria > Bacillati > Actinomycetota > Actinomycetes > Propionibacteriales > Nocardioidaceae > Nocardioides > Nocardioides sp. NPDC059952. The sequence continues at coordinate 29,058 of NZ_JBHWLY010000050.1, forward strand.
GGCGCGCCGGCCTCGTAGGTCGGGGCCGGGATGGTCTCCATGATCGTGGAGAAGAGCGGCTCGAGGTCCTTGGAGTCGGGCAGGGTGCCGTTCTCCGGCTGCTCCAGGCTCGCCACGCCGGCCTTGCCGGAGGCGTAGATCACCGGGAAGTCGAGGGCGTCCTGGCTGTGGGAGTCGTCGAGCAGGTCCATGAACAGCTCGTACGTCTCGTCGACGACCTCCTCGATGCGGGCGTCGGGGCGGTCGACCTTGTTGACCACCAGCACGACGGGCATGTCCGCGTTGAGCGCCTTGCGCAGCACGAAGCGGGTCTGGGGAAGGGGCCCTTCGCTCGCGTCCACCAGGAGCACGATCCCGTCGACCATCGACAGGCCGCGCTCGACCTCACCACCGAAGTCGGCGTGGCCGGGGGTGTCGATGATGTTGATCGTCATCCCCTCGGGCGCGCTCGGCCCGTTGTAGTGGATGGCGGTGTTCTTCGCGAGGATGGTGATGCCCTTCTCGCGCTCCAGGTCACCGGAGTCCATGACGCGGTCCTCGACCGATTCCATGGCGTGCTCGGAGAAAGCACCGGCCTGCTTGAGCATGGCGTCGACCAGCGTGGTCTTGCCGTGGTCGACGTGCGCAACGATGGCGACGTTGCGGAGATTGGCCTTGAGGATCTCGGACATGTGCGAAGCGGCTCGATTTCTGGCGCGGGACGGGACATCTGATCTTATCCGCCGTGACCTCCTTGACCCGCATCCGGAGATGACGGTTGGCTGAGGGCCATGACTTCTCGGAAACACGTCTGCCAGATCGTGCCTCCATATCTCATGCAGCGGCTCAACGCCGGCCGCCTCGACCAGGACAACGCATTTCGAGCCGCTCGGACCGAGCACCTGACCAGGGTTCTCGCCCAGGGCTCCGCTCCGGAAGCCGGCGCGACCGCCGCCGAGGCCGGGGACTGGACGGTCTACACCGCGAACAACGGCACCGACCTGCCCGGGGAGAAGGTCCGCGCCGCGGGCGACCCGGAATCGGGCGACGAGAGCGTCGACGAGGCCGCGGCCGGCATCACCGGCTCGCTGGCGCTCTTCGAGGAGGTCTACGGCCGCGACTCCTACGACGGCCGGGGCATCGAGGTCGTGATGACCGTCCACTACGACCGCGACTACGCCAACGCCTTCTGGGACGGCACCCAGCTGGTCTTCGGTGACGGTGACGGCGAGATCTTCCAGCGGTTCACCAAGGCCGTCGACGTGATCGGCCACGAGCTCTCCCACGCGGTCACCGAGCACACAGCCGGACTCGTCTACCAGGGCCAGCCCGGCGCGCTCAACGAGTCGATGTCGGACGTGTTCGGCTCCTGCCTCAAGCAGCGCCTGCTCGGCCAGAGCGCCGAGGAGGCCGACTGGGTCATCGGCGCAGGCCTGTTCACCGAGTCGGTCCAGGGGGTCGGGCTGCGGCACATGCTCGAGCCCGGGACCGCCTACGACGACCCCACCCTGGGCAAGGACCCGCAGCCGGCCCACATGGACGACATCTACGACGGCGCCGACGACAACGGCGGCGTCCACATCAACTCCGGCATCCCCAACCGAGCCTTCGCCCTCGCCGCCCAGGCGATCGGCGGCAGCTCGTGGGAGGGCGCCGGCAAGATCTGGTACGCGGCGCTGACCAACGGCGCCGTCACCACCGAGACCGACTTCGCCGGGTTCGCCGCGGCCACCGTCGCCGAGGCCGGCGACCAGGCCGAGGCGGTCACCACTGCCTGGTCCGAGGTCGGGGTCACCCCGGCGTCAGGCACCCCCGCGCCCGACGGTGAGGCGCCGACGCTGGTGAAGGTCCGCCGCAGCGGCGGTTTCCTGGGACGTACCAAGGAGGGGTCGGCCGAGCTCGCGCCCTCGGCCGCGCAGGTGGCCACCGTGCGCAACCTGGTCGCCGGCGGCGCCGCTCCTTCGAAGCCGAAGGGGGCCGACCGCTACATCTACGAGTTCGAGGTCGACGGCCGGACCGTCGTCGTGCACGAGGGCGACATGAGCGCTGAGCTGCGCGCCGTCGCCAACGAGCTGCTGGAGAGCTGAGCCTCAGGAGAGGGCGCGGTCGAGCGCGGCCTCGACGTGCACGGTGATCGCGTCGAGGATGGGTACGTCGACATCGCTGGGCCGCACCAGGAGGCTGAGCTCGGAGGCGCCGAGGATCACACCGTCGGAGCCCGCGTCCCACAGCTCGTGGACGACCTCGAGGACCCGCTTGCGGGAGCCCGCCACCACGTTCCGGTGGACGAGCTCCTCGTAGAGGATCGAGTCGAGCATCTCCACGTGGAGGGTGTCGGGCAGGTTCACGTCGACGCCGTGGTCGGAGATGCGCTGGGCGAAGAAGTCGTTCTCCACGGTGTAGCGGGAGGCGAGGAACCCGGCCTTGGTGATGCCGAGCTCCTTGGCCTTCGCGGCGAGCTCGTCGGCCAGGTGCAGCACGGGTACGTCGACAGCGGCCGCCACCTCGTCGTAGACCTTGTGGAAGGTGGTGGTGCACAGCAGGATGAAGTCGGCACCGCCGGCCACCACGCTGCGGGCCGCGGCGGTCAGGATCTCGGCGACCTGGTCCCAGGACTCCTTCTCCTGAAGGGCCGTCAGCTCGGCCAGGTCGACGGAGGCCAGCACGATCTTGGCGGAGTGGAGACCGCCGAGCCGCTCCTGGACACCCTTGTTGAGTCCCTCGTAGTAAGCGGCGGTGCTTTCCCAGCTCATGCCGCCGATGAGTCCGATCGTCTGCACGTCATCGAGTGTGACACCGTCGGAGGCTGCGTACGGAATCCTCGGCGCCCCTGACCAGCGCAGATATCGGTCAGCTCTCGCGGTGCACCTTGTGAGGAGCGGCCTGGGCGCGCGGCTTGATCACCAGCTCGTCGATGTTGACGTGAGCCGGGCGGGTGGCCATCCAGACGATCGCGTCGGCGACGTCCTCGGCGATCAGCGGGTCCGCGACGCCGTGGTAGACCTTGTCGGCCGCTGCCTGGTCGCCGCCGAGGCGCACGAGCGAGAACTCCTCGGTCTGGACCATGCCCGGTGCGATCTCCATGATCCGCACCGGCTTGTCGACGATCTCCAGGCGCAGCGCCTCGGTGACCGCACGGGTGCCGAACTTGGCCGCGTTGTAGCCCGCGCCGCCCTCGTAGGCACGCCGGCCGGCGATCGAGCCGACGTTGATGACCGCGCCTGCTCCCGAGGCGATCAGGGCCGGGAGCAGCGCCTTGGTCACCCGGGTCAGGCCGATCACGTTGACCTCGAACATCGCCTGCCACTTGGTCAGGTCGGCCTCGGCCACCTGGTCCACGCCGAAGGCGCCGCCGGCGTTGTTGACCAGCAGGTCGAGACGGTCCCCGACCGCCTCGACGAGAGCGGCGACGGAGTCGTCGGAGGTGACGTCGGTCGCGATCGCGGTGCCGCCGATCTCCTCGGCCAGCGCCTCGATCCGGTCGGCGCGGCGAGCGGCGAGGAAGACGTGGTAGCCCTCCTTGGCGAGCTGGCGGGCGGTGGCGGCGCCGATCCCGCTCGAGGCGCCGGTGACGACAGCATTCTTGGACGACATGGAGCCATTCTCTCGTCGCTCGCTCGACTTTGCCCACCGGGTCCCACGATCAAAGACGTTTCACGCGGGTTCGCGCGACCGGGAATGATCGACGAGGTCCGCGTGTTGTGAGACGGGACTACAGGCGTACACACAAAGGGGCAGGAATGATCCACCGCGTAGCGATGGTCAGTCTGCACACCTCTCCGCTCGACCAGCCCGGCACCGGTGACGCCGGCGGCATGAACGTCTACGTGCTCGAGCTCTCCCGGCGGTTGGCCACCCAGGGCATCGCGGTGGATATCTTCACGCGCGCGACCTCGTCGCGCCTGCCGCAGGTCGTGGAGGCGTACGACGGGGTGGCGGTCCACCACGTCCATGCCGGTCCGTTCGAGGGGCTGGCCAAGGGTGACCTGCCCGGGCAGCTGTGCACGTTCGCGCGTGAGGTGCTCCGCGCGGAGGCGTCCAACCCGCCGGGCTACTTCGACGCCGTGCACTCCCACTACTGGCTCTCCGGCCAGGTCGGGGCGCTCTCCCGCGACCGCTGGGGTGTGCCGCTGGTGCACTCGATGCACACCATGGCCAAGGTCAAGAACGAGGCGCTCGCCGAGGGCGACTGTCCCGAGCCGGGGGCCCGCGTGATCGGCGAGGAGCAGGTCGTCGAGGCCTCCGACATGCTGATCGCCAACACCGACCTCGAGGCCAAGCAGCTGATCAACATGTACGACGCGGATCCGGGCCGTGTCGCCGTCGTGCATCCCGGGGTCGACCTGCGGGTCTTCCGTCCGCGCGGGCGGGCCGCGGCGCGTGCCGCGCTCGGGCTCCCCGCCCGGGCTCATGTGCTCCTCTTCGCCGGTCGCATCCAGCCGCTCAAGGCTCCGGATGTGCTGTTGCGGGCGGCCGCGGTCATGCTCGCCCGCGACCCGTCGCTGCGCCGCAACCTCGTCGTCCCGATCGTCGGCGGTCCCTCCGGCTCCGGTCTCGAGCACCCGACCGGGCTGGCCGATCTGGCTGCTGAGCTGGGGATATCCGACGTGGTCCGGTTCGTCCCGCCGGTGCGCCAGGACGAGCTCGCGCTCTGGTACTCGGCCGCCTCCGTCGTCGCCGTCCCCTCCTACAACGAGTCGTTCGGACTGGTCGCCGTCGAGGCCCAGGCCTGCGGCACGCCCGTGGTCGCGGCCGCGGTCGGCGGTCTGACCACGGCGGTGCGCCACGGCCGTAGCGGTCTCCTGGTCGATGGGCACGACCCGGCGCAGTGGGCCGACGCGCTCACCAACGCCGTCTCGTCCCACTCGCGCTGGTCGGCGCTGGCCGACGGCGCCCGCGAACACGCCCAGGACTTCTCCTGGGATCTCACCGCACGCAATACGCTCGAGGTCTATGAAGAGGCCAAGATGCTGATGCGTGAGGAGCTGACGGCATGACGGGTGATTCCCGAGCGGATCTGGAAGAGGTCGTACGCGGCTGGCTGAAGTCCAACGACCTGACCTGGGACGAGACGTCGCAGCCGTCGGGCGACCTGATCTTCTCGTTCGCGCTCCCGGGCGAGCGGAAGCTGCAGACGCCCGTCCGGCTCGACCTGGGACAGCATGCGTTGGGCGTGCACGCCTTCGTCTGCCGCCGGCCCGACGAGAACTTCGAGACCGTCTACCGCTGGCTGCTCGAGCGCAACCTGCGGCTCTACGGGGTCGCGTTCGGACTGGACCGGCTCGGCGACATCTACCTCGACGGCCGGCTTCCGCTGGCCATGGTCGACCCCGACGAGCTCGACCGGCTGCTCGGCTCCGTCCTGACGTACGCGGACGAGTCCTTCAACACCATCCTCGAGCTCGGCTTCGCCTCCTCGATCCGCAAGGAGTGGGAGTGGCGCAAGCTGCGCGGTGAGTCCACCGCCAACCTCGAGGCGTTCCGGGGATGGCTCGAGAAGGAATGATCAGCGCGGCTGGCGGCGGGTGATCAGCACACCCGCGATGCACATCGCGCCACCGATGAAGGCGAGCGCCGGCGGCACCTCGTCGAGCACCAGCCACGCCATCAGCGCGGTGATGAACGGCACCAGGAACGTCGACTGCGCGAACTTGCCGGCATCGGAGTGGGAGAGGGCGTAAGCCCAGGTCACGAAGGCCAAGGCGCTCGGGAAGAGGCCGAGGTAGACGATCCAGCCGATGTTGCCGACGCTGATGTCGGGGATCGTGGTAGCCAGCTCGAACGACCACGGCAGGCAGATGACGAGGCCGGCGACGGCGTACCAGAACGTCAGCAGGAGCGCGCCCATCGTCGGCAGCAGCTTCTTCTGGGTCAGGACCCCGACCGCGAAGGTGAGCGCCGCGACGACCGAGAGGGCGACGCCGATCCAGTCGCCGGTGTCACCGTTGGCCGAGGCGCGCCCGATGACGACGACCCCGGCGAAGCCGACACCGGTGCCGATCAGGATCCACCGGTGGATCGTCTCCTTGAGCACGAGGCCGGCCAGCAGCGCCACCACGATCGGTCCGACCTGCACGATCAGTGCCGCGGTGGCGGCGTCGATGCGTCGCTCCGACTCGTTGAGCGCGAGGTTGTAGATCCCCAGCCACGAGGCGCCGCCGAGCGCGATCAGCGGCCACTCGCGCCTGGACGGCAGCCGGAACCCACCCTTCAGCGCGAGGTAGGCGCCGAGCGCCGCCACCATCACGATCAGCCGGCCCAGCGACAGGCTTCCCGGAGGGACGGTGTCGCCCAGGTGACGGATCCCCACGAACGCCGATGCCCACAGGACCAGCGTGATCCCGCAAGCCACGAGTGGCTTCCAGAGCGGTGTGGTCGTGGAGGTGGCCGGGTCGATCGTCGTCGTCACGGTAAAAGGCTAAAGACAGGTACGTCTAGGAGCGAGCGGATATCGGCCAACGATGTTCGACATCCCGCCATCTCGATCCTGCCGAGACGTCGCCCCCGTCGGCCGAGAGGTCGCTGGCGTCGGCCGAAGCGTCACGCGGCTGCCCACTCGGCCGTCCGGAGTGACGCCTCGGCCGGGGTGGTCAGCCGCGGAAGGTGCGACGGTAAGCGGTGGGGGTGATGCCGAGGGCGGCGTGGAAGTGGAGGCGGAGGGACTGGGCGGTGTTGAGGCCGCAGCGGGTGGCGATCTGCTCCATGCTCAGGTCGGTGGTCTCGAGGAGGGTGCGGGCGAGCTCGATCCGCTGGCGCTGCAGCCAGCGGCCGGGGGAGTCGCCGGTCTCGTCGCGGAACCGCCGGGTGAAGGTGCGTACGGACATCGAGACCTGGGCCGCCATCGCCTCCAGGCTGAGGGGCTGGTCGAGATGGGCGAGGGCCCAGGCGGTCGCCGCCGAGATGCCGGTGTCGCCGGGGGCAGGCGCGTGATGCCGAATGAACTGCGCCTGCCCGCCGTCGCGGTGGGGAGGTACGACCGTCACGCGGGCGACGCGGTTGGCGACCGCGGCGCCGTAGTCGCTGCGTACGACATGCAGACAGAGGTCCAGTCCGGAGGCCACGCCGGCGGAGGTGAGGATGTCGCCGTCGTCGACGAAGAGTACGTCAGGGTCCAGCTTGACCTGCGGAAACAGGGCCCGGAAGTCGTCGGTGTGCGCCCAGTGGGTGGTCGCCGGTCGGCCGTCGAGAAGTCCTGCGGCGGCGAGCGCGAAGGCGCCGGTGCAGATCGACATGATCCGGGTGCCGGGGCGGATCATGTCGAGCGCCTCCTTCAATGGCGCCGTCAGCACGCCGTCCGACACGGTTTCGTCGTACGCTCCGAACTTCGGGATCACCACCGTGTCCGCCTCCGCGAGTGCCTCTGGTCCGTGCGGCGCGAGCACGACGACGTCCGAGTCCGACTGCACCGGTCCCGGACCGCCGGTGGTGCAGGTGACGACCTCGTAGAGCAGCCGGTCCTCTCTGTCGCGAGCCTTGCCGAAGATCCGGTGCGGGATGCCGATCTCGAACGGGATGAACCCGTCCTGGATCAGCACCGCGACCCGATGCGGAGAAGACACCCGAACATCGCCCATGGCTGGATCTTACCGATAGATGTCAATCAGGCCACTGTCGGTGGGGGCGCGCACGCGAAAGGATCACCCCCATGACCCAGACGACGACCCCGCCGCCTGCCGGCCGCACGTTCGCGCGCCGCCCCCGCATCCACCCCGCCTGGTGGGTGGCCGTCATCGCGTTCGTGACCATCGTCGGAGCTGCCGCCTTCACCGCGGCACCGGGCCTCCTGGTCGGTCCGCTGCACGAGGAGTTCGGCTGGTCGCGCGGCACGATCGGCGTCGGGATCACGCTGCAGCTCGCGCTCTACGGTCTGACCGCCCCGTTCGCCGCCGCTCTGATGGACCGCTTCGGAATCCGCCCGGTGGTCGCCGTCGCGCTCACCATGATCACCCTCGGCTCGCTCGGCACCGTCTGGATGAGCCAGTCGTGGCAGTTCGTCCTCGGCTGGGGCGTCCTGGTCGGCGGTGGCAGCGGCTGCATGGCGCTCGCCTTCGGGGCGACGATCACCACCCGCTGGTTCGACAAGCGGCAGGGCCTGGTCAGCGGTCTGCTGACCGCCGGCGGCGCCTCGGGACAGCTGATCTTCCTGCCGGTGCTTGCGGTGCTCATCGGGGAGCTCGGCTGGCGGGCAGCCTCGGTCACCATCGCCCTGGTCGCCGCCGCGGTGATCCCGTTCGTGCTCCTGCTGCTCCGCGACTACCCGGCGGACATCGGCCTGGCGCCCTACGGCGCCTCGCAGATCGTGCCGCGGCCCGCGCCCGCGACCGGCGCCGCGCTCCGGACCGTGCGAGTGCTCGGGATGGCGATGCGTACCAAGGCCTTCTGGCTCCTTGCCGGTGCCTTCGCGATCTGCGGGATCACCACGAACGGCCTGATCAGGACCCATTTCGTGCCCGCGGCGCACGACCACGGGATGGCCACGGTCGCGGCCGCCTCGCTGCTCGCCGTGATCGGGATCTTCGATGTCGCCGGCACGATCTTCTCCGGCTGGCTCACCGACCGCTTCAACCCGGTCGTGCTGCTCGGCGTCTACTACTCGCTGCGCGGGATCTCGCTGATCTTCCTGCCGATGCTGCTCTCGTCCGAGGTGCACCTGCCGATGGTGTTCTTCATCGTCTTCTACGGCCTCGACTGGGTCGCCACCGTGCCCCCGACGCTCGCCCTGTGCCGTGAGGTCTGGCCCGAGGACGCCCCGATCGTCTTCGGCTGGGTCCTCGCCTCCCACCAGGTCGGGGCCGGCCTGGTCGCCTGGGTCGGCGGCGTCGTACGTGACACCACCGGGTCCTACGACCTGGTCTGGTACGCAGCCGGCGCCCTGTGCGCCGCCGCCGCGCTGATGTCGCTAGTCGTGCCACGAGGTGCGTTGGATGCTCACCGAGGTAGCTCGGTCGAGGCTCACTGACCTCGCGGAGCTCGGTGAAAGGAGCGACCGCGAGACGTCTCCCGCCAAGAGACGGCCCGATTCGTACGCGCGGGCTACAGGGCTACGGCAAGGTCATCGCAGCACGAGCACTTCTTGCGTCAGCTCCTGCGTGGAGCCCTGCGGGGAGGCGGAAACCGTCACCGGCTCGTCCAGTTCGGGCGCAGGGACCGCGACGGAGACGACCTGTGCCCCGGTCGTCCCTTCCGGGATCGTCACCGTCGTGGGAAGTGAGTAGCGCGGACTGCTGCTCGAGAGGCGTACGACGAAGTTCCGCGGTGCCGGGTATCTCGTGTACACACCGACTTGCAGCTGACGCATGCCGACATCCGGAGCCACGCCCTCCACAGAGAGAAGGGAGAGCCCGGGGTAGAACTGGATGTCACCGAGGATCTTTCCCGACCCCTTGAGACGAACCGACGCGAACTGCGGGTGAGCTGAGGTGCCGAACGAGATGGGAAACTGGGCCGAGGACCGCTTCGCCGGCACGGTCACGCTGGTCGGCACGTGGAAGAACGACGGGACCTGATTGCTACCGCTGGCAGGGTCGAGCTCCAGGTAGACGGTCTTGGGCACGTCCAGGACGCAGGTCAGGCTCACAGTTCCCGAAGCCGCCGCTCCGGCGTACACGAGGTGCGGGGTGATGATCGCCTTCACGTTGCACGCCTCGGCACTGGCTCTGATCAGCGGCGTCGAGGCGACCCACCGCGATGTGCGTTCCAGCCGTGCCTGAACCTTCGCCCGCACTGTGGTCGGCCTGTAGTTCGTATGGAGCGTGAACGTCGCCGTGCGGTGCCTTGCCTTGACGGTGACGAACGCCGCGCTCGGGTAGATGCTGGGTTCATGATCGGACTTGAGGAAGACGTTCTTCCGGCTGCGCGGCGCACAGGTGAGCAGCACTGTCATTCGTGTCGAGGTGCCGCTCACGATCGTCGTCTGCGCCGCTGTGACGCTCTTGATCCTGGGGGCGCATGCGGCCTCGGCGGAAGACGTGGTCGATACGACCGAACCGATCGGCACGAGAAGCCCCACGAGCGAGAACATGAGCAGGAGGGCCGACCGTCGCATCGCCGCGTACCTTTCATCCGGCACCGCGGGAATGCGGACTGCCGACGGCATGCTAAGCAGCACGATCCGCCCGTGAACATGGCCCATTCGAGCTATGCAAAGAACGACGTGGGAGTCCCGAGGTCACCTGGTGACCTCAGAACTCCCGCGTCCCGTGGGCTCGTCAGAGGTCGAGCTTGTAGCCCAGACCGCGCACGGTGACCAGGAACTTCGGCTCGGACGGGTCCGGCTCGAGCTTGGCGCGCAGGCGCTTGACGTGTACGTCCAGGGTCTTGGTGTCGCCGACGTAGTCGGAGCCCCAGACGCGGTCGATGAGCTGGCCGCGGGTGAGGACGCGGCCGGGGTTGCGCAGGAACATCTCGAGGAGCTCGAACTCCTTGAGGGGCAGCCGCTGCTCGGAACCGTCGACGGTCACGACGTGGCGCTCCACGTCCATCCGGACCGGACCGGCCTCGAGGGTGGCCGGGGCTGCGTCGGGCTCGGTGCCGCGTCGCAGCACGGCGCGGATGCGGGCGACGAGCTCGCGCGGGGAGTAGGGCTTGGTGACGTAGTCGTCGGCACCGAGCTCGAGGCCGACGACCTTGTCGACCTCGTCGTCCTTGGCGGTGACCATGATGACCGGGACCGATGAGGTGGCCCGGATCTGCCGGCACACCTCCGTGCCGGAGAGGCCGGGAAGCATCAGGTCGAGCAGCACGATGTCTGCCCCGTTGCGGTCGAACTCCTTCAGGGCGTCGGTGCCGTCCTCGGCGACGGCGACCTCGAAGCCCTCCTTGCGGAGCACGTAGGACAGCGCCTCGCTGTAGCTGGCTTCATCTTCGACGACGAGTACCCGGGTCACGGGCGTTCCTCCTTGCTTGTGCCGGACTGCCCGGCAGTTGGTAGGTGCTGGGGCAGGGTGAGGGTGAAGGTGGAACCCTGACCCTCCTGCGACCAGACCTTGACCTCGCCACCATGCGTGGCGGCGACGTGCTTGACGATCGACAGGCCGAGCCCGGTGCCGCCGGTGGAGCGGTGGCGGGCCGGGTCGACGCGGTAGAAGCGCTCGAAGATCCGGTCGATCTCCGTGGACGGGATCCCGATGCCCTGGTCGACCACGGAGATCTCGACGGAGCCGTCGGTCGCGCGGGTCGAGACGGTCACGGTCGAGCCGGGGTCGGAGTAGGCGACCGCGTTGGAGACCAGGTTGGTGACCGCGGTCGAGACCTGCTCGTCGTTGCCGAAGACGTGCAGCCCGGCGGTGCCGGCGCTGACCACGTTGATGCCCTTCGCGCTGGCGTCGACGGTCGAGCTGTCGACGGCGGCCGCGATGACCTTGTCGACGTCGACCGCCACCGGTGCCTCCAGGGGCTCGTCGCCCTGCAGCCGGGACAGCTCGATGATCTGCTGGACGAGCTCGGTCAGGCGCTCGGACTCGGTGATCATCCGGTGGGAGAAGCGGCGTACGGCCTCCGGGTCGTCGGAGGCCTCGGTGACCGCATCGGCGAGCACCCTGATCGCGCCGACCGGCGTCTTGAGCTCATGGCTGACGTTGGCGACGAAGTCGCGGCGTACGGCCTCCACGCGGCGCTCGCGGGTGCGGTCCTCGACCAGGGCGAGGGCCAGGCGCGTGCCGAGCGGGGCGACGCGGGCGGTGACGTGCCGCGAGGCCCCGTTGGCGCGCGAGATGACCAGCTCGGTCTCCCGGATCTGGCCGTCACGGCGCACACCGTGGACGAGCTCGGAGAGCTCCGGCGAGACCAGCGAGGTGCCGCGCACCAGGCCCAGGGCGTACGCCGGAGCGCTGGCCTTGAGCACCGTGTCGTGCTCGTCGACGACGACCGCGCTGCTGCGCAGGACCGAGAGGACCGCGGCCACCTCGGAGGGAACCTTCGGCGGCTCGACCTCCGGGATCCGGCGACGCGAACGCTCGCTCATCGCCCACGCAAGCACCGCCGCTCCGGCGACGACAGCGCCGAGGAGAGCAGCAAGAAAGGCCTGCGTCGTCGAGTCCACACGATCAGGGTAAGCCCATCAAACACCCAAACTTCACCTCTGGACGCCTCCGCGCCGAACGTTCACCGTCGGTTCACTCGGGATGAAGATCAGTACATCTCGTGTGTCTAGGATCGGCCCATGCGCGCTGCTTTCCATGAGGACCTCGATGCCATCTTCACCGATCTCACCAACGTCTGTGAGCTGGTGTCGGTGGCCGTACGCGACGCCACCACCGCTCTCCTCGAGGCCCGCAACGACCTCGCCGAGCAGGTGATCGACAAGGACGTAGAGATCGACGACGCCCGCGAGCGCATCGAGGAGAACGCCCTCGAGCTGCTCGGTCTGCAGTCGCCGGTCGCCGGCGATCTCCGCGTCGTCGTCGCCGCGCTGCGGATGATCTCGGACCTCGAGCGGATGGGCGACCTCTCCGTCCATGTCGCCAAGATCGCCAGGCTGCGTACGCCGAACAAGGCCGTCCCCGAGCTGGCCCAGCCGACCATCGCCAAGATGGCCGAGATCGCCCAGCAGATGGTCGAGCGCACCTGCGAGATCCTCCGCACGCGAGACGTCTCCGCTGCCGCGGACCTGGTCGCCGACGACGACGAGATGGACCTGCTGCGGCGCAAGTCGTTCGCCGAGCTGCTGGGCCAGGACTGGACCCACGGCGTCGAGCCCGCGGTCGACGTGGCCCTCCTGGGTCGCTACTACGAGCGCATCGCCGACCACGCCGTCACGGTGGCCAACCGGGTCGTCTTCGTGGTGACCGGCGAGACCCCCGCCGACTCCTGACCGAAAAGCCCGCAGGGCCGGCTCGTCGTGACG
>NZ_JBHWLY010000051.1:0-20689 GCF_042730435.1 Nocardioides sp. NPDC059952
GCCGATGCCTCAAGCGCTACATCACCCGCGAGCTCTACCGCACCCTCAACACCATCCACCGCGAACCAGGAGCTTGACAGAACATAGAAGCGTCATCTTTTTCTCGGCGACGGCCGGTGTCAAGGATCGCCGCAGGCGACCGGCGAAGCCGGCGGCCACAGGCCGTCCTTTACTCCGGACGCCGCCGAGAACACCCTCCAAGCAAGGGTCGGCGGCAAACCCCAACCACAAAAGAACGCCAACCCGCCGACGCGCAAGAAGCAAAGCTCAAGCGCCGACCAACAGGTCCTCGAGCGACTCCAAGCTCTGCCGCGCATACCCCTTCCACATCCACCCGAAAACCGGCATCGCGAACGATGCCGCCCGAGAGGTGGGGGTGACGTCCCAGGACCAGGTGACCCGGGTGCCGGTGCCGGCCGGGGCGAAGGACCAGCGCCCGGCGACGTGACCGACCAGGAGCTTGAGCGGGCCGGAGAGCGGCGTGATCTCGTAGGAGAACGACGAAGGGGCGTCGATGCCGGTCAGGGTCTCGCGCATCGTCGCGCCGTCGGCGAGAACGATCGTGCGGGTCTCACCGACGGTGTCCCAGTCGCCGGCCTGGTCGCGGACCTCGGCGATCGGGCCGATCGCGGCGTACCGGCGACCGAAGATCTGCGGCAGCGGGGCCGGGAGGACGCGGGCGAGGGCGGTCTCGTGGGCGACCGGGATCGCTCGGGAGGATTCGAGGTGCAGTGCCTCTGGGTGCTGAGTCATGGGAACGAGCATGGCAGCAAGTGCCTGCCGGTAGCGTGAGGTCGTGGTCGAGAAGATTGAGATCGAGACATCGGACGGCATCGCCGAGGCCTATCTGGCCCGGCCCGAGAGCGCACCGAAGGGTGGCGTGCTCGTCTACATGGACGCGATCGGCCTGCGGCCGCGGCTGGCGGAGATGGTCGAGCGGGTCGCATCGTGGGGCTACGTCGTCCTCGCGCCCAACGTCTTCTACCGCGACGGCGGCATCGCGGAGCTGGCCCCGACCACCGACCTCCGCGACCCTGCGGCGAGGGACGCGTTCTTCGCGGACGGTGCGATGGCCCGAGTCCGTGGCCTCACGGTGGACCGGCTGGCGATCGACATCCCGGCGTACGTCGAAGCCCTCCGGACGTACGCCGCCGGTCCGCTCGCAACCCACGGTTACTGCATGGGCGCCCGGCTGGCGGTGCGGACCGCGGGGCGGTTCCCCGACGAGTTCGTCGCGGTCGGCGGCTTCCACGGCGGCGGGCTGGTCACCGCGGAGGAGGCCTCGCCGCACACCTGCATCGCCGGGACCAGGGCGGAGTACTACTTCGGCCATGCCGACCACGACCGCTCCATGACTCCGGAGAACGTCGCCGACCTCAGCAGGGCCCTCGACGACGCCGGGGTGATCTACACCAACCTCATCTACCCCGACGCCCCGCACGGCTACTCGATGGCGGACACCTCCTCCTACCAGGAGGCGGGGACGCACCGGCACTTCACCGATCTCGAGGCGCTCTACGCCCGTACGATGTCGTGATGGCGAAACCGGTGCTGGTCGTGATGGGAGTCTCGGGCTCAGGGAAGTCGACCATCGGGGCGGCGATCGCGGGGCGGTTGCGGGTGCCGTTCGAGGATGCCGACGACCTGCACCCGCAGGCGAACATCGAGAAGATGACCGCTGGGATCGCGCTCGACGACGACGACCGCTACCCCTGGCTCGAGGCGGTCGGGGAGTGGCTGGCCCGGCACGCCGAGCGCGGTGGCGTGATGAGCTGCTCCGCGCTCAAGCGGAAGTACCGGGACCAGCTCCGTCGGCACCACGCCGGGGTGACCTTCCTCCATCTGGAGGGCACCCGCGAGGTGATCGCGCGGCGCCAGGCGAGCCGACCCGGCCACTTCATGCCGGCCGCGCTCCTGAACAGCCAGTTCAAGACGCTCGAGCCGCTCGAGTCGGACGAGGCCGGGGTGGTCATCGCCGTCGACCAGCCGGCCGACGCGATCGTCGAGGAGTACGCAGCCCGGATCGGCGCCTGATCGGCACCGAGATGCGGCCGACACGCGCCCATCTCGGGTTGGGCACTGCGTGCCGGCCGCGGCCACACCCGGGTGAGGGACCAGCGGGCGGGCCCACCTTCGACCGTAGCCCAGGATTCGGCCCCACAACAGGGGGTTCTCGACTATCGCTGCAGGTCAGCCCGTAAAAATCTGTCCGTGGAACACGTCCGGAACCTCGGACGCCTTCGAGGTGAACTCGGGGGCCCGCTTCTCCAGGAACGCGGCGACTCCCTCCTTGCCGTCGCCGATCGAGGCATAGAACATCGCCAGCGAGTCGGACAGGTGGGCCTCGAGCGGGTGGCGTGCGGAGGCGTTGCGGGTGATGAGCTGGCGGACGAGCGCGGTGCCGACCGGCGACCGGTTCTTGGTGAACCTCCGGGCCAGCTCGAAGGCTGCGGGCAGCAGCTCGTCGGGCAGGTGGATGCTGCGGACCAGGCCGCCGTCGAGTGCCTGGTCGGGGTCGAGGATCTCCGCGGTGTAGAGCCACTCCAGGGCCCGCGGGACGCCCACGACGCGTGGCAGGAAGTAGGACGAGCAGGCCTCGGGGACGATGCCGAGCTTGCCGAAGACGAAGCCGATCTTCGCCTTCGAGGACGCCAGCCGCGCGTCCATCGCGCACAGCATCGTGGCGCCGATGCCGACCGCCGGGCCGTTGATCGCGGCGATCACGGGCTTGGGGAGTGCGTGGATCGCGAGGGTGACCTTGCCGCCCGTGTCGCGTACGCCCTCGGCGTACTCGGGGTGGTTGGCCGGGTCGGCGAGGTGCTCGGCGAGCCTCTCGGGCGTCGGGTGCAGCGACTCGTCCAGGCCGAACACGTTCCCGGAGGCGGAGAGGTCCATCCCGGCGCAGAACGCCCGCCCGGCGCCGGTCACGACGACCGCGCGCACCTCGTCGGCCATCGCGTCGGTGGTGAAGACCTCCTCCAGTTCGCGCGCCATCGTCACCGTGAACGAGTTGAGCGCGTCGGGTCGGTTGAGGGTCAGGAGCGCGATGCCGTCGGCGTCCACGTCGAAGGTCAGGGTCTCGTAAGCCATGGGTCACAGTCTGTATCGATTCCGTTCAGCTACGGAAGGGCGGGTCTGCCTACTGACGAAAGTCGGTACAACCCGGTCGAGGCGGCAACTACCGTGGTGGGCGTGAGTCTGCTGCGCCGGCCCCGGACCCTCGAGTCGATCCTGTCGGGCCTTCTGGTCGTGGCGGTCACCGCCGAACACCTCTACATGAGCGACGCCGGCCACCCGCAGTGGTCGGGCTGGTCGGCGCTGCTGGGAGTCCTCGGCGTCACCGTCGCGATGTGGGTCCGGCAGAGGCAGCCGGCCGTCGCGGTGGCGATCGTGTGCGCGCTGGTCGGCGGCACGGTGGTGGCCAACGACGGGTGGATCCTGATCAGCTACGTCGCGTTCGCGGCGCTGACGAGCTTCCTCGTCGGCAGATGGGCCGACCAGGTGTGGCCCTCGGCGGTCGTGACGGGCGTGGGCGTGGTGGCGCTGACCGTGCTGGACGCCGTCGTCAACGGCGGCGGAGTGCAGGTCGCGATGGCCGGCAACATGGTCATCTTCATGGCGCTGCCGTGGCTCAGCGGCCGCTACCTGCGCCAGGTCGCCCGCAGCCATTCGACCGAGATCGAGCAGGCCCAGCTCACCGAGCGTGCCCGGATCGCGCAGGAGATGCACGACTCGCTGGGCCACGAGCTCAGCCTGATCGCGCTCCGCGCCGGTGCCCTCGAGGTGGCACCGGGGCTCACCGGCGCCCACCAGAAGGCGGCCGGCGACATCCGCGCTGCCGCCGCCGGGGCCACCGAGAGGCTCGGCGAGATCGTCGGCGTCCTCCGCCCCGCCGCCGAGGAGGCTCCGCTGACCCCCGCCGCGGCCGGGATCGATGGCCTGGTCGAGCGCGCGCGGGAGTCGGGGATGGATGTACGCCTGGTGGGATCGCTCGACGAGGGATCCGCGCCTGTGCGCGACGCCGCTGCCCACCGGATCGTCCAGGAGGCGCTCACCAACGCCGCCCGGCACGCTCCCGGGTCGACGGTGAGGGTTGCGGTGGAGGAGCGGGAACCCGCTGGCGTACGCCTCTCGGTGAGCAACGGCCGGGCGACCCTCCCGCCGCGAGCCGGCGCGACGACCGGGCTGGGCCTGGCCGGGCTCGAGGAGGCGGCGCGTGCCGCCGGGGGCACGCTGCGTCACGGCCAGACCGCGGGCGGAGGCTTCGAGGTGGTCGCCGATCTACCAGTCCGCAGCGACCGCGAGGAGGTGGCCAGGTGAGCGAGCGCCAGCGAGCGACCAACAGGTCCATCATGCCGCCACTTCCGTATTCTTCGCCTTGCCTTACGGAGGTGGCGACATGATCCGGGTGCTGCTGGCCGACGACGAGGCGATGGTGCGGGCCGGCGTACGCGCGATCCTGGAGACCGACGAGACGATCGAGGTGGTCGCCGAGGCAGCCGACGGGCGCGAGGCGGTCGAAGCGGCCCAGCGCCACCGTCCCGATGTCGCGCTGCTCGACGTCAGGATGCCCCGGATGGACGGTCTGGCGGCGGGAGCCGAGATCGCTCGGACCGCCCCGGAGACCGCGCGGGTCATGCTGACCACCTTCTCCGAGGACGCCTACATCGCCCGGGCTCTCGGCGACGGGGCGAGCGGGTTCCTGCTGAAGTCCGGCGATCCCCGCGAGCTGCTCGCGGGTGTGCACGCGGTCGCCGACGGCGCCGCCTTCCTCTCCCCACGGGTCGCCCAGCGCGTCATCGCCGAGCTCGGCGCCGGGGCCGGTGACCGGATGTCGCGAGCGGCGGACGCGCGGGCCAAGGTCGCCGCCCTCACCGACCGTGAGCGCGACGTGATGGCGCTGGTCGCCGCCGGGCTCTCCAACGCCGAGATCGGTCGCCGTCTCCACCTCGTGGAGGGGACCGTGAAGGCCTATCTGAGCAGTGCCTTCGGTCGTCTCGGCGTACGCAACCGGGTGCAGGCAGCGGTCCTCGCCCACGTGGCGGGGCTCGTGAGCGAGGACCGCTAGGAGGTGCGGGCCTCAGGCGTCGCGCCGGCGGAACACCAGGTAGCCGGCCAGCAGCGCGACCACCGACCAGGCGGCGAGGAGTCCGAGCCCGCCGTTGCGCCCGTAGGGGAGCCCGTCGGAGAGCCCGAACAGGGTCGCGATCCCGATGCCGAGATACTCCGTTCCCGCCGTCCCCGGCAGGTAGTAGGACACGTCGGTCATCAGGTCCATCCCGCTCATCATCAGCACCATCGGCAGCAGGAAGAGCACCAGGAACGCCACGACCAGCGCTCCGGCGGTGCTGCGCAGACCCACCGCGAGCCCGATGGCCAGCGCGACGACCACGCCCAGGTAGACGCTGATCCTGCCGGCCACCGCCGCCACCGAGGAGACGTCGAAGACGCCGTAGTCACCGGCGGTCAGGTAGCCGAGGCCGGCACCCAGGACGGCGAGGAGCGCCCCGGCGACCAGCGCGACCACCTCGACGACGACCAGCTTCGCGACCAGCACCCGGCCGCGCCGCGGCTCGCACTGCAGGGTCGTACGCATGCTGCCGGAGGCATACTCCGAGGTCACCGTCAGCAGGGCCAGCGCGATCAGTGCGAACTGGGTGAAGAGCAGCCCAGCGGTGGCGACCTCCTCGACGTGGAGCAGCTGGTCGGCGTGGGAGAGGTTCGGATTGGGCTCGGCGGCATCGAAGCCCAGCGGGACCGAGTAGAGCGCCATCAGCGCGGCCGCGCCGATCAGGCACCACCAGGTCGAGCGGACCGACCAGAGCTTGGTCCATTCGGACGAGATCGCGGCCAGGAAGGGGTTCAGCATCAGGCCACCTCCGTCCCGGCGTACTCCACGCTCCGGGCGGTCAGCCGGAAGTAGGCCTCCTCCAAGGAGCCGTGCCCGGCGACGAACGACCCCAGCGAGGCGTCCGCGAGCAACCGCCCGCGTCCCAGCACGACCAGGTGGTCAGCGGTCTGCTGCATCTCGCTCATCAGGTGGCTGGAGACGAGGACCGTACGCCCCTCCGCGGCGAGCGACCTCAGCAGCTTCCGGATCCACATCACCCCGTCGGGATCGAGCCCGTTGACCGGCTCGTCGAAGAGCATCACCCGCGGGTCGCCGAGCAGCACGCCCGCGATCCCGAGCCGCTGGCTCATCCCGAGCGAGAGGGACCCGGCCCGGCGGCGCCCCACCCCGGCCAGACCGACCCGCTCGAGCACCTCGTCGACCCGGGCCACCGGGATCGAGTTGCTCCGTGCCATCGCCACCAGATGCGTACGCACCCGGCGGCCGGGGTGCACCGCCTTGGCGTCCAGCAGCGCACCGACCTCGCGCAGCGGGCGCCGCAGCGTGACGTAAGGCCGGCCGTCGATCGTGGCCGTCCCCGATGTCGGCCGGTCCAGGCCGAGGATCATCCGCATGGTCGTGGACTTCCCGGCGCCGTTGGGGCCGAGGAAGCCGGTGACCCGGCCGGGTTCAATCTGCAGGGTGAGATCGTCGACCGCGGTCGTCGCGCCGTATCTCTTGGTCAGGTGGTCCACAGTGATCATGCGTCGAAACTAGGCAGATATGCGCCCCGGCACAGTGGACGAAAAGCAGCCGTCCCTACCGACGAAGGTCAGTAGGGACGGCCGAAGCGAGAGGGGCTACCCGGGCAGACCCGTCGCCGTGCAGATGTCCGCCGGAATCTGGTCGACGGTGTCGGCCTTGATGTGGCCGAACATCGTCAGCGCGTCCTCCTTGCGCCAGTTGACCGCGAAGTCCTTGATCGGGACGCCGCAGGTCATCGCCGAGCCACCCGCGAGCGCCTTGAACGCCCACAGGAACTTCGCGCCGCCGATGACGCTCATGCCCTCGCCGACCTTGAGCCCTGCGGCGCCCTCGCCCATCTCGGCGAGCTTGAACGGGTTCAGCAGCGTGGCCGGGCTGGTGGCCTTCTTGCCGATCGCGGAGATGACCTCGGTCTGGTTGGCGCCGCGACCCAGGTCGCCGTCCTCGGCCGCGTAGCGGGACCGCGAGTAGGCGAGGGCGGTGACGCCGTCGGCCTCCTGGCAGCCCTTCTTGACGTCCAGGCCGGCCTTGGGGTCCTTCATGTCCTTCTTCGGGCAGATCTCGATGCCGCCCACGCCGTCGACGAGCCGGGCCAGACCGCCCATGCCGATCTCGACATAGCCGTCGATGCGTACGCCGGTGTTCTGCTCGATCGTCTGCACCAGCAGCTCGGGGCCGCCATAGGCGAAGGCCGCGTTGATCTTGGTCGTGCCGTGCCCGGGGATCGGCACGATGGAGTCGCGGGGGAGGGTCACCACGATCGTCTTCCCGGCGCCGGTGTGCAGCAGCTTGATGGTGTCGGTGCGGCTGCCCGCGGCGTCGCCGGTGGAGAGCTTCTTCTTCTCCTCGGCGGTCAGGCCCTCGCGCGAGTCGCTGGCGACGATGAGGTACGTCGTGCCGGGCTGGTCCGCGGGCCGCTCGCCGGCGGTCGGCTCGTAGGGGACCTTGTCGACCTTGTTCCAGGCGCTGATGCCGATCCAGGCCACCGCGCCGACGAGGATCAGGATCGGGATCATCACGATCGCGACGAACTTGCGGAACGGGTGGCGCTTCTTGGGCCTGGGCTGACGCGGCTGGCGGCCCCCGCGACCGCCGCCGTAGCCGTCGCCCGGACCCCCATAGCCGCCGTTGCCACCGTATTCGCTCGGCTGGCTCCAGTCCTGGTTGTAGCCCTGGTCGTAGCCCTGGTTGCCATACCCGCCCTGTTGGCCGGGGGTCGGCGCGATCTGCCCCGGCTGGGGCAGCGGCCGGTCATAGCCGCCACGCGGCGGCGCCGCGGGAGGCGGGCCGCCGGACGGGCGCCGGACGGTGGGCATGACGTTGGTGGGCTCGGGCCCCGAAGGCTGAGCTTGCTGGCCGTTGCCGTACGCCCAGCCGTACTGCTGCGACCGGGGATCGTTGGGGCTGCCAGGGTTGCGGGGGTTTGGCATGCGCTCAAACGTACCGTGCCAGGCCGCTAAAGTTAGTCGGCGCGTCGCACCACCGTGTTACTCGTGTGACTGGTGATACTGGCGGTGCAGACTCACACCCGAGGGACCCCAGATGGCTGACCAGAACTACCGGCCCCAGCGTACGGCCGCCGAGCGCGCCTCCCGCGTGCGGTTCCGTCGCGCCATGGCGCTGCTGCTGATCACGCTGCTCCTGCCGGGGTCCGCCCAGCTCGTCGCCGGCAACCGCCGCGTCGGCCGGATCGCGATCTGGACCGTCATCGGTCTCGCCGTCACCACCGGGCTGGTCTTCGCGATCTCGCTGCTCTGGCACGGCCTGATCTTCCGGCTCGGCACGACGCCGTGGCTGCTGGGTCTGTTCCGCATCGCGCTCATCGCCGGCGCCATCGCCTGGGCCGGGCTCTTCATCGACGCCTGGCGCCTGGGCCGCCCGCTCGAGCTCGACCTCAAGCAGCGCCGCATCGTGGTCGCGATCAACGGCGCGCTGGCCTTCTCGGTGGCCGCGACCTTGATCTTCGGCGCCCACCTGGTCAGCGTCCACAAGGGCATGGTCGAGGCGATCTTCGCCGGTGCCGAGGCCGCCGAGGCACACAACGGCCGCTTCAACGTCCTGCTCGCCGGTGCCGACTCCGACGGCGGCAAGACCCGCTGGGGCCTGCGCCCCGACTCGCTCACGGTCGCCTCCATCGACGCGGTCACCGGACGCACCGTCCTCATCGGCCTGCCCCGCAACATGGCGAACTTCACCTTCGACGACGGCTCCCCGATGGACGAGGAGTTCCCGCGGGGCTTCGACTGCGACGGCTGCTACCTCAACGGCGTGAGCACCTGGGCCGAGGACCACAAGGAGCTCTACAAGGGCGAGGACCACCCCGGCATGGCCGCCACCGTCGACGCTGTCGAGGGCATCACCGACCTGCAGATCAGCTACTACGCGATCGTCGACCTCAACGGGTTCCAGGAGATCGTGGACGCCATCGGGGGAGTCACCCTGAACGTACGCCAGCCGATCCCGGTCGGCCTCCCCTCCGACAAGTTCTACACCCACATCCAGCCCGGCACGAAGAAGCTCGACGGCTGGGAGACCCTCTGGTACGCCCGGGCCCGCCACGACTCCGACGACTACTCCCGGATGGCCCGCCAGAAGTGCGTCCTGAACGCGATCCTGCAGCAGACCAGCCCCGCCGATGTCGTACGCCACTACCAGGACGTCGCGAAGGCGACCGGCTCCACCATCACCACGTCGGTCCCGCCGAGCGAGATCGAGCGGTTCTCGACGCTGGCGCTGAAGGCGAAGTCGCAGAAGATCTCGACACTCTCGCTGGTGCCTCCGCTGGTCAACACCGCCGACCCGAACATGTCCGACATCCACGCCGAGGTGCGCAAGGCGGTGAAGAAGGCGACTCCGAAGAAGGAGGAAGTCTTCGAGTCGCCCGGCACCGGCGGTGACGGCGAGACCAAGGCGCCCGCTCCCAAGAACCAGACCAGGGCCGGCGACTCGGACAAGGGCGGCCCCGTCACCGGCGGCTCCCTGGGCTCGCGCAACAAGGGTTACCAGGCCAACGAGACCGACGACCTCGCCTCAGCCTGTTGAACAACGGGTTAAGCGCAGGTCACAGCGACTCGCTGATTCCCGGGATACACCGCGGTCGCGGCTAGTCTGGATCCGTGCCAGGGAGCAATCGTGTCGCCGCGGTGGTGGTGACCTTCAACCGTCTCGAGCTGCTGCAGCGACTGCTGGAGCGGCTCGACGTGGTCGACGGCCTCGACGAGGTGATCGTCATCGACAACGCCTCCACCGACGGTACGTCGCAGTGGCTCGCCGAGCTCGACGGTGCCGACGAGCCGGGTCAGCGTCAGGTGCCGGTGATCGCCCGCACCCTGCAGCGCAACAGCGGCGGCGCCGGCGGTTTCCACGACGGGCTCGAGACGGCGATCGAGCGGGGCGCCGACCTGGTCTGGCTGATGGACGACGACGGCCTGCCCGACACCGACTGCCTCGGGCTGCTGCTCAAGCAGACCGACCTCGACTTCTGGGGGCCGCTCGTCGTCGACGAGGGCGACCCCGGCCGCCTGGTGTTCCCGATCCGGCTCCCCGGCCGCTCCAAGGTCGTGCACCAGCTCGCCGACGTCGAAGCGGCCGCCACCGACGGCCTGATCAAGGACATCGTGATCCCGTTCAACGGGGTCCTGGTCACCCGCGACCTGGTGGAGCGGATCGGCTACCCCCGGGCGGAGTACTTCATCTGGGGCGACGACCACGAATACCGTCTCCGGGCCGAGAAGGCCGGGGCGCGGATCGCGACCGTCGTCGGCGCCCAGGTGCGCCACCCCTCCGTCGGTGACCTCGGCACCCCGATGGCGTGGGGGAGGGCGACGTACAACCACACGCCGAGTGACCTGAAGCACTACTGCATGGCGCGCAACAACCTGCTCAACCTGCGCGACTACCGAGGGTGGCCCTTCGCTTTGGCTTTCGTGGCGAAGACTCTATGGTTCTACCTGCTCACCAAGCCGCAGCCGCGCCGGATCTGGCTGTCGATGCAGGCGTGGTGGGCCGCTATCCGGGGGGACTTCAGTGGACACGAGAGGTTCCTTCGTTGAGCACCACCCGTGAGACGGTCGCGATCGTCGTCGTCACCTACAACCGCGCCGACATGCTGCGTGGGCTGCTCGACGGGCTCACCAAGCTCGACCAGCCCGCCGACGCGGTGATCGTCGTCAACAACGCCTCCACCGACCACACGTCGCGAGTCCTGGAAGAGGCGATCACGCCCAACCTCCAGGTCATCGACAGCCCGGAGAACCTCGGCGGCGCCGGTGGCTTCCACCTCGGCACCAAGGCCGCGGTCGAGCAGGGCTGGGACCGGCTCTACCTGATCGACGACGACGTCGTCCCGGCCCACGACTGCCTCGAGGTGCTGCTCGCTCAGGACGAGGACTGCCTCTTCTCCGTGCGTGAGGACAAGAACGGCAAGCTGATCGAGCTGGCCGCGCTGAAGTTCGACCTGCGCAACCCGCTCGCGATCAAGCCCAAGACCGCCGCCGTCATGGACACCTACCCGACCCGCGACGCCATGCCGGAGCGCGTTCCGGTGGAGAACGTCGCCTTCGAGGGGTTCATGATCCGCCGCACCGTCCTGGAGGAGATCGGGCTTCCCGATCCGACCTACTTCATCTTCTACGACGACGTGGATCTCGCGATCCGCGCCCGCCGCGCCGGCCGCACCATCTGGGCCGTACGCGATGCGGTGCTCGTGCGACAGCTCGACTTCAGCCAGCAGCACGACCTGGCCGGCTGGAAGGGCTTCTACATGTACCGCAACCTCTTCGTCGTCCACTTCCGCTACGGCGAGAATGTCCTCGTACGCCTCAAGCCCTGGCTCATCACCGCGGCTGTGGTTCTCCTCAGCCCGCTACGAGGCGGCAAGCACGAGGCCGTCAACGTGATCAAGGCCCTGCGCGCAGCGCGAGGCATGCGAACCCTGCCCACTTCTTGAACCGTCCCAACCGCCTGACCCACCCACCCGAACAACACAGCCCGACCGACCCCTTACCCACAGAGACCTAGACTGAGCGATCGTGTCCTTCCCTGAAACCACTCCTGACCTCGTCGTCGTCGGCTCCGGCCTCTTCGGCCTCACCATCGCCGAGCGCGCCGCCACCGAGCTGGACAAGAAGGTGCTCATCATCGAGCGCCGTCCGCACATCGGTGGGAACGCCTACTCCGAGTTCGACGAGGAGACCGGCATCGAGGTCCACAAGTACGGCACCCACCTCTTCCACACCTCCAACCAGAAGGTGTGGGACTACGTGCGGAAGTTCACCGAGTTCACCGACTACAAGCACAAGGTGTTCGGGAAGTACAAGGGGCAGGTCTACTCCCTGCCGATGAACCTCGCGCTGATCAACTCCTTCTTCGGGAAGTCGCACACCCCGGACGAGGCGCGCGCGCTGATCGCGGAGCAGGCCGCCGAGTTCAACACCGAGGACGCCAAGAACCTCGAGGAGAAGGCGATCTCGCTGATCGGCCGCCCGCTCTACGAGGCGTTCATCAAGGGCTACACCGCCAAGCAGTGGGAGAAGGACCCGACGGAGCTGTCGCCCGACATCATCACGCGCCTCCCGGTCCGCTACACCTTCGACAACCGTTACTTCAACGACAAGTACGAGGGTCTCCCGGTCGACGGCTACACCGCGTGGCTGCAGCGGATGGCCGACCACCCCAACATCGAGGTCAAGCTCGACACCGACTTCTTCACCGTGGTCGACGACTTCAAGGGCAAGGTCCCGATCGTCTACACCGGTCCGGTCGACGAGTACTTCGACTTCTCCGCGGGCAAGCTCTCCTGGCGCACCGTGGACCTCGAGTCCGAGATCCTCGACGTGGACGACTACCAGGGCACCGGCGTGGTGAACGCCAACGACCCCGAGGTCCCCTTCACCCGTGAGCTGGAGTTCAAGCACCTCCACCCCGAGCGGGCCGACCGCTACAAGCCCGGTAAGACGATCGTGGTCAAGGAGTACAGCCGCTTCGCCCAGGAGGGTGACGAGCCCTACTACCCGATCAATACCGCCGACAACCGCGAGAAGATCCTGGTCTACCGCGACCTGGCCAAGAAGGAGCCGATGGTGCTCTTCGGCGGCCGTCTCGGCACCTACAAGTACCTGGACATGCACATGGCGATCGCGTCCGCGCTCACCATGTTCGAGAACAAGCTCCGTCCCCACTTCGAGGACGGCACCCCGCTCACCTCCGGAGGCGTTGACGAATGAGCGTGACCCGACTGCTCCAGCGGCAGATCCTGCCCCTGGACCGTGACTCCGACGTACTCCCGCTCTACGTCGACAACCAGGCTGCCATCCTCGACGCCGACAAGTACGAGGTCGGCTCCGACAAGACGGCCCAGGCGCTGAACAACGCCCAGATCCGCCAGTCGATCAACGACGGGACCCAGATCCACCCCGACCAGATCGAGTCGCGTACGGCGCTGCGGATCCTGAAGAGCGAGCGGCTCTCGCTCGGCACCTACTTCAACGCGTTCCCGGCCAGCTACTGGCGTCGGCACACCGTGGTCGACAGCGTGAAGCTGACCGTCGCGCTGCAGGGTCGCGGCGCGAGCGTCATCGTCTACAAGTCGATGGCCAACGGCCGCTCGCAGCGCGTCGACGCCGCGGACACCGGCACCAACCCCGAGGGCACCTTCACCTTCGACCTGCCGCTGAAGCCGTTCGTCGACGGCGGCTGGTACTGGTACGACGTCGTCGCCTCCGACGAGGACGCCGTCATCACCTCGGCCGAGTGGACCGCGGAGGTCCCCGACGACCGTGCCGAGCACGGCACCGTCGACATCTGCGTCACCACGATGAACAAGCCGGACTTCTGCGCCAAGCTGCTCGCGCAGATGGGCGAGGACGAGCAGCTGCGCCCTTACCTCGACACCGTCTTCGTGATGGAGCAGGGCACCAAGAAGGTCGCCGACGACGTCGAGTTCCCGGCGGCCGAGAAGGCCCTGGGCGACCTGCTGCACATCCTCGAGCAGGGCAACCTGGGCGGCTCCGGCGGCTACGCGCGTGGCCAGCTCGAGTCGCTGCGCAAGGGCACCGCGACGTACGCCCTGATGATGGACGACGACGTCGTCTGCGAGCCCGAGGGCATCATCCGCGCGGTCACCTTCGGTGACCTCGCCAAGCGGCCGACGATCGTCGGCGGCCACATGTTCTCGCTCTACGCCAAGTCCCGCCTGCACTCCTACGGCGAGATCGTCCAGCCGTGGCGGTTCTGGTGGCAGTCGGCTCCCGGCGTCTACGGCGACTGGGACTTCGGCGCCCGCAACCTGCGCTCGACCCGCTGGCTGCACAAGCGCGTCGACGTGGACTTCAACGGCTGGTTCATGTGCCTGATCCCGCGCAAGGTGATCGAGGAGATCGGGCTCTCGCTGCCGGTCTTCATCAAGTGGGACGACTCCGAGTACGGCCTGCGCGCCAAGGCGGCCGGCTTCCCGACGGTGTCCTTCCCGGGTGCGGCCGTCTGGCACGTCCCGTGGACCGACAAGAACGATGCCCTCGACTGGCAGTCCTACTTCCACCAGCGCAACCGCTTCGTGGCCGCGCTGCTGCACTCGATCTACGACGACGGCGGCCGGATGGTCACCGAATCGTTCTCCCACCAGATCAAGCACCTGGTCTCGATGCAGTACTCGACGGTCCTGCTGCGCCACCAGGCGCTGCTCGACGTCCTCGCCGGCCCCGAGAAGCTGCACGAGACCCTCGCGACCCAGCTTCCCGCCGTACGCGAGATGGTCAAGGACTACGCCGACGCTCAGCTGAAGGCCGACCGTGAGGAGTTCCCGCCCGTGCGCCGCCACAAGCCGCCGCGCAAGGGCAAGGAGGACACCGAGGTCCCGACCAACCGCGAGGTCAAGCTGGCCGCGCTCAAGGCGCCGATCCGGCAGATCATGAAGCCGCGCAAGCTCTCCACGGAGTTCCCCGAGGCCGAGCTCGCCGCGATGGACAACCAGTGGTACCGGATCACCAAGTACGACAGCGCCATCGTGTCGATGAACGACCAGCAGGGCGCTGCCTTCTACCGACGCGACAAGAAGCTCTTCAACCAGATGCTGAAGGACACCATCAAGGTGCACCGCCGGCTCAAGCGCCAGTGGCCGAAGCTGGCCGATGAGTACCGCTCCAAGCTGGGCGACTTCACCTCGCCCGAGGCCTGGGAGAAGACCTTCGAGCCGTGGATCGTCGAGGAGAAGGGGACCGATGGCAACCGGAGTTGATGAACGCCCCGTACGGATCGTCGACGCGCCGCTGGCGCCCCCGGCGGAGAACCTCGGCCTGCTCTCGGTCTTCAAGCGCCGCTACCTGCTCAAGCTGCTCGTGCAGCGGGAGATCAGCGGTCGCTATTCCAACTCGATCCTCGGCGTCTTCTGGTCCTACATCAACCCGTTGACGCAGTTCTGCGTCTACTGGATCTTCATGGGCAAGATCATGGGCGCCGACAAGGGGATGGACAACTACCCGGTCCACCTGTTCGCCGGGCTCGTCATCGTCCACTTCTTCACCGAGACCTTCGGGGCAGGGACCCGCTCCCTGCTCGGCAACAAGGGACTGCTGAAGAAGATGGCGATGCCGAAGGAGATGTTCCCGGTCGCCTCGATGCTGGTCTCGCTCTACCACCTCGTGCCGGCGACCCTGATCCTGGTGGTCGTCTGCCTGTTCAGCGGTTGGACGCCGACCTGGGAGACGGTTCCCTCGCTCCTGCTCGCGCTCGGCATCGTGATGGCGCTGGGCACCGCCCTGGCGCTGGTCTTCAGCCTCGCCAACGTCTTCTTCCGCGACTTCGGCAGCGCGGTCAACATCCTGACCAACTACATCCGGTTCGGCGTCCCGATGATGTACCCGTTCTCGATGATCGAGGGCGCCCTCGGTGACAAGGCCTGGATCTACCTGCTCAACCCGATTGCGGACGCCGTGCTGCTCTTCCAGCAGGCCTTCTGGGTCGGGGTGACCCCGAATCCCGAGGAGACCGCGGCCGAGCACCTGCCCGAGCATCTGTGGATGTGGGGTCTGGGCGCGTTCGGTGTCTCGCTGGTCCTGCTGGTGATCGCCCAGGTGGTCTTCAGCAAGCACGAGAACAAGATTCCGGAGCGCCTGACATGACCCTTCGACAAGCTCAGGACAGCGCCGCCGCAGACTCGATCGTGGTGGACGGAGTCACCAAGAACTTCACGCTCCGCTACCACCGCAGCATCAAGGACATCACCGTCGCCAAGATCAAGGGACGGGCGGTCTCCAACACCTTCAAGGCGCTGGACGACGTCTCCTTCACGATCAAGCAGGGCGAGTCGGTCGGTCTGATGGGCCTCAACGGCTCGGGCAAGTCGACCCTGCTGAAGCTGATCAGCGGGGTCATGCGTCCCGACCAGGGTGTCGTGAAGACGCGTGGCCAGATCGCCGGCCTGATCGCGACCGGTGCGGGCTTCCACCCGCAGCTCTCCGGGCGGGAGAACATCTTCCTCAACGCGGCGATCTACGGGCTCTCCGCCGAGGAGACGGCCGCGATCTACGACGACGTGGTGAACTTCGCCGAGCTCGGCGACCACCTCAACTCCCCGGTCGGCAACTACTCCTCGGGACAGTATTCGCGTCTGGGGTTCTCGGTCGCCGTCCACATCGACTCCGACATCTTCCTCGCCGACGAGGTTCTCGCCGTCGGTGACAAGCCCTTCAAGAAGAAGTGCATGGAGAAGATGGAGGAGATCCGCGACAGCGGCCGCACCGTGGTCTACGTCAGCCACGCCGCCGGTTCGGTCAAGCGGATGTGCGACCGCGTCATCTGCCTGGAGAAGGGCCGCCTGGTCTTCGACGGCGACGTCGACGAGGGCATCGAGTACCTCCACTACGGTGAGGACGACGCCAAGGGGTCGGCCAAGCTCAGGCAGCTCGAGGCCGCCGACAGTGCCCTCGGGGCGGAAGTCTGACCTAGGGTCAGGGCGAGAGCCTGCGAGGAATTACAGAGCTGTAGTTCTTCGCAGGCTCTTCCCACGCCTGTGGCTGATGTGAAAGATGTTCCCTGGTGTTACGGAACCAGGGGGATCCATACGTGCTTTCGCAGGCCGGAGAAGAGCAGTCGAACGAAGTACAGCGCGCTCGCTCGCGCTATGTCGCCTCGACCCAGCAGCTGCTCGTGCTCGGGTTCGTCCTGGCCGCGCTGGTCCCGGCGAGCACCGTCGTCGACCTGAAGGTGGTCCGACCCGGCGAGGTTCCCGTCTCCAGCCAGGTGGCGGCGCCGTCAGCGGCGCAGGTGCCCGCGGCCCCGGTCGACGCCCACCTCGAGGAGATCTCGCTGACCGCACCGTCCGCGCGCCGCGTGCCCGGACGGATCACCGCCGAGGCCACGAAGGCCACCTCTCGGGGCGACGCGGTGACCGTCACCAGCCTCCCGCAGCCGGTGGACGGGTTCGGGACGGTCGGACTCACCTGGGCGCCCGATGCGGTCGTTCCGGAGGATGCGGTCGGTGCCGACGTACGCACTCTGGAGGACGGGACGTGGAGCGACTGGCAGGCGTTGGACGTCCACCTCGACGACCATGCTCCTGACCCGGCCTCCGCGGAGGCCGCCGGGTCGAGGCCGGGCACCATGGAGGCGGTCGTCGGCGAGGTCGACCAGGTGCAGACCAGGCTGCGGCTGACCGGTGCCCAGGTGCCGGCCGATCTCAGGCTGGCGGTGATCACGCCCGGCGAGGCGGACGCGAGCCGCAGCGAGTCACCCGAGATCGAGACCGGTGCCGATGACGCACCGGAGCCGGCCGAGGGGGCCGAGGACGCCACGAGTGCCGAGGAGGGGGAGGCGGCGACGCTGTCGGCGGCCGCGTACACCGCCAAGCCCAGCATCTACAGCCGTCGCCAGTGGGGCGCCGACGAGAGCGTGCGCGAGGCCGGACCGCCCGACTACCACGAGGTCCGCGGCGGGTTCGTGCACCACACCGTCAACACGAACTCCTACACGAAGGCGCAGGTGCCGGGGATCATCCGGAGCATCTACACCTACCACGTGAAGAGCCGGGGCTGGCGCGACATCGGCTACAACTTCCTGCTCGACAAGTTCGGCCGGATCTGGGAGGGGCGCTACGGCGGCGTCGACCGCCCCGTCGTGGGTGCCCACACCTCGGGCTACAACAGCTATGGCTTCGGTGCCTCCGCGATCGGCAACTTCGAGAACGCCGCACCGCCGACCGCGCTGGTGAACGCCTTCGGATCGCTGTTCGCGTGGAAGCTGTCGCTGCACGGTGTCCGCGGCAACAAGGGCTCCACCAAGATGGGTGACCGCACCTTCTCGCACGCGATCATGGGTCATCGCGACGCCGGCTCCACCGCGTGCCCGGGCCGCTACCTCTACGCCAAGCTGAGCACGATCCGCTCGCAGGCGGGCTCGAAGCAGGCGAGCTGGTCGGCGCGCGAGCTGCAGTCCCAGATCAGCGGCCGCGGCTACCCCGACCTGGTCGCCCGGCGGTCCAGCGACCGACGGATCGTCGTGCTTCGCACCGACGGCAACGCCCGCTTCGGTACGCCGCGGGCGACCAACCTGATCGGCGGCACCTCGGCCACCTTGATGAACGCCGGTGACTGGGACCGCGACGGCGACGGCGACATCCTGATCCGCCACACCGACGGCACGATCCGGGTCAACCGCGGCAACGGCACCGAGACGTTCGCCACCGGCGTCATCATCGGGCGCGGCTTCCAGTCCGTCTCGGTCATCGACGTGGTCAGCGACATCACCGGCGACGGCTGGCCCGACCTCGTGGGCAAGCACTCAACCGGCGAGATCCGGGTCTGGCCGGGCCGTGGGACCGGTGCGCTGGGTGCGTCCTACCGGATCCGCAGCGGTGTCAGCGGAGCGAATCAGGTCATCGGCGCCGGCCGCTTCTACGCTGACGACGGCTCGCCGGAGGTGATCTTCAAGCGCTCCAACCAGCTGCTGATCTTCCGCACCAACGGCCCTGGTGGCCTGACCACCTACTCCGACCCTGGGATCGACGCCAGCGCCTTCGACTTCGTCCTCGCGACCAAGGATCTGCGCGGTGCCTCCACCGGCGGCGACGTGCTGCTGCGCCGCAAGTCCGACGGGATGTGGTTCGCCTACGAGCACAACCAGAGCGGCGGCTGGGACCGGAAGACCCAGATGGGCGTCGTGCGGGGCTACGACCAGTTCGGCTGAGCGCGCTCGGCCTCCGCGAGGGCGGCCAGGCGGTCGTCGGTCGCGTGGGTCGCCAGCACCAGCGAGCCGCCACCGGCGAGCAGGGCGGCCAGGAGCTCGGCCCCGGCAGGGGAGGCCGAGGGGACGGTGGAGAGCAGCCGATCGGCCTTCCCGTCGCCGAACAGGTCGGCGTGGCTGGTCTCGACGCCCGCCCACGAGGTGGCGGTGTCGTCCGCGGCCGGCGGATCGAAGGGGGTGAAGGCGTCCGGCTGCCCCCAGACCTCGATGCCGACGTCGTGCACGCCCTGGGGGAGCGGGTCGGCGAAACGTACGCCGAAGGGGAGCAGCGAGCACGCCAGGGTCGGCCGCTTCCCGGCGTCATCCGCCCAGGCGACCAGGGTCTCGGGACCGCACACGACGGCGTCAGGGCCAGAGGAATCGGAACCGTCGGAGTCCGTGACCACGAGTCCGGTGTTCCAGGCGGCGCCGAGGAACACGGCGGCCAGCCAGTGGGTGGGCAGGTCGATCCGGATGCTGTCCCCGCGCTCGAGGCCGTGCTCGTCGACGAGCAGCCCCGAGGCCTTGGCAACCCAGTTGGCGTACGTCGTGGTCGAGAGCTCCTGGCGCTCGCCGCTCGCCTCGTCGTAGAAGGTCACGAACGGGTTTCCCGGGGCGGTCCGGAGGGCTCGGGCAAGGGTCTCGGGGAAGCTGGTCACGTCGAAACTCTAAGGTGTGCGGCATGACGTTCTGGGCAGTGATCCCCGCCGGCGGCGCAGGCACGCGGCTGTGGCCGCTCTCGCGGTCCTCGGAGCCGAAGTTCCTGCGCGACCTCACCGGCCACGGACGTACCCTCCTGCAGGAGACCTACGACCGCCTCGAGTCCGTCTCCGACGGCATCATGGTGGTGACCGGCTCGGTCCACGAGCGGGCCGTGTGCGAGCAGCTGCCCGAGGTGCCGCACGACGCGATCCTGGCCGAGCCGAGCGGGCGCGACTCGATGGCCGCGATCGGCCTGGCCGCTGCCTTCCTGGAGCGGCGCGACCCGGAGGCCGTGATGGGCTCCTTCGCGGCCGACCACGTGATCCGCAACATCGACAACTTCCACGAGACCGTACGCAGCGCCGCGGCGATCGCTGCGGACGGCTGGCTGGTGACGATCGGGATCTCACCGACCTTCGCCTCGACCGCGTTCGGCTACATCGCCGAGGGCAAGCCGCTGACGGGCCACCCGGGTGCCTACCTGGTCGACGAGTTCGTCGAGAAGCCGTCGGCCGAGGTCGCCGCCGGCTATCTCGCGACCGGCCGCTACCGCTGGAACGCCGGCATGTTCGTGGTGCGCCCCACCGTCCTCCTCGACCTGCTCGCGGAGTCGGACCCCGGCTTCACCGACAGGCTGCGGTCCATCGCCGCCGACCCGTCACGGCTCGAGGAGCTGTGGGAGACGCTCCCGAAGATCGCGGTCGACCACGCGGTCGCCGAGCCCGCTGCCGCCGCCGGCAAGGTCGCCACGGTGCCCGCCGACCTCGGCTGGGACGACATCGGCGACTTCGACTCGCTGGCGACGCTGCTCCAGGCCGCAGCCACCGCCTCGCCCGAGGGCCCCACGATCCTCGGCGACGACTCGCTCGTCCACGCCCTCGACTCCACCGGCCTGGTCGTACCCCACTCGGGCCGCATGATCGCCCTCATCGGCCTCGAGGACATCGTCGTCGTCGACACCGACGACGCCGTCCTGGTCACCACCCGCACACACGCCCAGCAGGTCAAGAAGATCGTCGCCGCCCTCAAGGACTCCGACCGCACCGACCTCACCTAAAACGCCGAGTCGGGGGCGGCCCCCCCCCCCCCCGGGGGGGGTGCGGGGCGCAAGGGGGGGGTGCGGCGCCGCGGGCCCCCCACGGTTGGGGGGTATTCGGGGGGGGGGGCCCCGCCGCGGGC
>NZ_JBHWLY010000051.1:20699-41619 GCF_042730435.1 Nocardioides sp. NPDC059952
TCCTGGACGCCGACCGCCCCGCCCACCCAAAAAACCCCGTGTGGGCGCACCCCCCCCATCAGGCTCGCTTCGCTTCGCGAGGCACGGGAGCAGATGCGCCGACTCGGCACGAATCACATGGCCTGGGCCTCGGGGCTGGCGGTGTAGGGGAACTTCTGCATGAAGTCCTTGACGGCCTCGCCGGAGACACCCTCGCAGTACTGGAAGGCACCCTTCTGGGTGGAGGCCTCGGTCGGGTTGGCCGGGTCGGCGTACCAGTGCGTCATGGCGATGTGGGTGCCCGAGGGGAACTCGGTCTTCTTGTCGCCGGCGACCGCGGTCTCCTTGGCGTCGGCAGCGGTCCACGGGGCCGCGATGAACTTGTAGCGGAAGTTGGAGGTGCCGGCGAACTTGTCACCGATCGCGCGCAGCTCGTTCAGCTCGTCGTCGGAGACGGTCTCGTCGTACCACACGATCGTGTAGCCGTGCTCGAGGTTGTGCACCAGCGCCTCGAGGTCGGGACGATCCCCGGTGGTGTAGAACTTGCGCGACATGTCGGCCGGCGCGACGTTGGCCTCGTTCCAGTGCGGGCCGAAGGCCGGGGGAGCAGTCGTGTAGGTCTGCTCGGTGCCGGTCGCGATGTGGTTCTGGTTCCCGTCGGCCGCCATCTCGGTGACCTTCTGGCAGCCAGCCGCCTTGGCGCTCTTCCCGATGTCCTGCAGAGCGACGTCCTTGTACTCGCTGTCCTTGATGAAGCCGCTGATCGGCGTCCATGCGGCAGCGCCGATGATCACGACGGCGAAGGCGATGCAGACACCGATGATCGCCCAGCCTCGGACGCGCTCGGCGCGGCCCTGCTTCTTGCGGATGTCGTTGATGACCGCACGGCGGTCTTTGTTGAGCGACTTGTTGGCCACGGTTCGGCGTACCTCGGGTCTTTTGTCGGGACGCGCAGATTCTAGGTGGTCACTGGTAGCAGAAGGGAAGTTGCCCCGTGATTATTCGCCTCGCGCTCGCATCGCCAGCCGTGCGCGAAGGCCAGCGCGGCCATCACCGCGGCGTCGGCTCCGGCCACCCGCAGCCCGTCCTGATGCGGGACGGGGGCGGTCCCGGTCACCTCCGCGACGGCCGCGGAGAGCTCCTCGACGCTCGCCGGCGCACCGAACGGGGCCTGGTCCTCGGCGGCACCCTTCAGAGCGCGTACGACGGCCTCCCGGGCCCCGAAGCCGAAGAAGTCCGAACCCTCGGGGCGGATGAGCGCGCTCGCTCCCGGCCCGTCGTCACCGGGCTCGCGGACCAGGTCCGCCCGGCCGCGCAGAACCGCGAACGGCCGCGCGCCCAGCTTGCCCTGGGAGATCTCGGCCGCCGAGGCGATCTCGTCGACGACCGCCGGGGCGGTGACGACGAGGTCGTTGCCGTAGGCGTCGACCTGGCCGGCGAAGCTCTCCAGCACCTCGAGACCGGCGGCGCCGATGGCGATGTCGGTCTGCCCGTCGCGCCAAGCGCGTCCGGCGGTGTCGGTGATGATCACCCCGACGTTCGCGCCGGTTCGGTCGAGGAACGTGGCGCGCAGGGCCCGCGCGGAGGCGTCGGGGTCCAGGGGGAGCAGCACGATGTGGCCGGCCTCGACGTTGGAGGCGTCGATCCCGGCCGCGGCCATCGTCAGCCCCAGGCGGCTGCGCACGATCTGGGTCGGTCCGCGTCGGGCCACCACCCGCGTCGTCTCGCCGGGGAGCGCGTCGTCCCGGTTGCCCTCCCGCACCTGACCCTCGGCCTTGGAGACGACCTTCGAGGTGACCACGACGATGTCACCGTCGGCCAGCGGGGACTCCAGGCCGGAGTCGAGTGCAGTGAGGAGCAGGGCGGCGAGGTCGTCGCCCTTACGCACCTCAGGTACGCCGTCGGGGGCGGTGACGGTGATGCCCAGTCCGCTCATCGGCCCGTTCGTGGGCCGCGTCATCGGTTGACCAGCTCGACCGCGGCGGCGGCGATGTCGGCAGTCGCGTCCTCGGAGGACATCCACAGCGGGACGGCCGCCGCCTTCAGCCCCGACTCGGTGAGCGCCGGGACCGCGGCGGCGTCAGCGGTGTCGACGAGCCAGCCGTCGAGGACCCCGCCCGCGCCCCGCGTCCCATAATGCAGACCGACTCCGGCAGCGGTCGCGTCGACGCCGATGGCGGCGAGCATCTGCTCCGCCATGCCGCGTACGTGGTGCCCGCTGATGATCGGCGAGATCCCCACCACAGGGGCCGAGGTGGCGACCAGGCCCTCCCGGATCCCGGGTACGCCGAGGATGGTCCCGATCGAGACCACCGGGTTGGACGGGGGCACGATCACGAGGTCGGAATTCAGCAGTGCGTCCATCACGCCGGGTCCCGGCTTCGACTCGTCCTGCCCCACGAAGATCAGCTTCTCGACCGGAACGCCGGCCCGGAGACGTACCCAGTATTCCTGGAAGTGAACGACCGAGAGTCCACTGGGTGAATTCTCGTCGTTGATCGCCACATGGGTCTCGACACGGTCGTCGGTCATCGGCAGCAGTTGCACGCGGTCGCCCCATACAGGCTTCAGCCAGCGTTCGCACAACGCGGCGGTGACCTGCGACAACGAGAACCCGGCCTCGAGCATCTGGGTGCGTACGAGATGGGTGGCGATGTCTCGGTCGCCGAGTCCGAACCAGGTCCCGGGCACGTCGTAGGCCTCGAGCTCGTCCTTGATCGACCAGGTCTCGGCCTTGCGGCCCCAGCCGCGCTCGTGGTCGAATCCGTTGCCAAGGGTGTACATCACCGTGTCGAGGTCGGGACAGACCTTGACGCCGTGCATCCACAGATCGTCGGCGGTATTGGCGATCACGGTGACCCGGGCATCTTCCCTAATGCCTGGGACACGGCCGGCGGAGATGCCGTGGAGGAGCCCGGAGATGAACTTCGAGCCGCCATGGCCGCCGGAGAGAACGGTGATGTCACGCATGGCCCTAGCCTCTCAGACGGGGCCAGCAACCCTGCTCCAGCCGGTGCTTAAAGCCGGTGCTAATGCGGCCCTATCAGATTTGAGGGTTGACTTGTGGCACCGACAGGCATGTAATTTCATCAGTGTGATTCGAAATTGAACCGGGGACCGACAACTGTGGAGACAGTGCTTGGATATCTCGGGAAAATTTCGGCAGGGAACTGCATCAAAGTGACGGCCCAGGTCGTAACAAGAGGCAGTTCCCGCAAAAAACGGGGGGATCGGTTACCTGCCGATGGCGTGAGGTGACTGGCCCGAGATGGGGTCACGGTCCCGAAAACAAGCTGAATAGGGTCGAAAGGTCGGAAAGACGATGAGAGAGCTGTTTCTCCTCGAGCCGGACACCGACGAAGGGGGCTGGCAGGAGCGCGCCCTGTGCGCGCAGACGGATCCGGAGGCGTTCTTCCCTGAGAAGGGTGGATCGACTCGGGAGGCCAAGAAGGTCTGCCAGACCTGCGAGGTGCGCCAGGATTGCCTCGAGTCTGCTCTGGGCAACGACGAGCGCTTCGGAATCTGGGGTGGACTCTCCGAGCGGGAGCGCCGCAAGCTGAAGAAGCGCGCTGTCTGAGATTCACTGACAGTCGCAACCAAGCACGAGCCAGCAAGGCCCGGACCGTCACGGTCCGGGCCTGCTGATCATTTCGGGGCAAATACCTGAGGGGGCGTGTCCCGATCGCCCGACAGGTCCATTCGGACTATCACCGGTTGGGCACTAGGGTTGCCGATCGTGCACGCGTCGGTCGCCCTCGTCCTCGTCTCTCATAACGGCGCCGGCTGGCTTCCAACCGTCATCGACGGGATCCGGAACCAGCAGGCTCCGGTGAGCTTTGCCGTCACGATCGACACCGGCTCGACCGACAGGTCGGTCGAGATCCTGGAGGAGACCTTCGCCCAGGTGGTCAAGCTCCCGGCGTCGACGACGTTCGCGGACGCGGCCAACGAGGCGCTCGCCATCCTCCACCAGGCGGCGCAGCCGCCGGAGTGGATCTGGTTCCTCCACGACGACTCCACCCCCGACCCGCACGCGCTGTCGACCCTGCTCAACGCCGCCGAGGAATACCCGGAGGCCGACATCCTCGGCCCCAAGATCCGGGAGTGGCCCTCGCTGCGCCGGATGCTCGAGCTCGGTGTCTCGATCTCGGTCACCGGCAACCGGGAGACCGGCCTCGAGCGTGGCGAGTACGACCAGGGCCAGCACGACGAGGTACGCCGCGTCCTGGCCGTCAACACCGCCGGCATGCTGATCCGCCGCGAGGTCCTCGAATATCTCGGCGGCTTCGACAAGCACCTCCCGGTCCTCGGCACCGACATGGACCTCGGCTGGCGGGCCGCCAACGCCGGCTTTACGACCATCGCCGTCCCGGACGCGGTCGTCTTCCACGTGGAGGCGGCCCACCGCGGCGTACGCAAGACGCAGCTGACCGGTCGCCGGATCCACTATCAGGAGCGACGGGCCGCGCTCTACACCCTGCTGGTCAACGGCCGGCCGGGGATGCTCCCGTTCACGATGGTCCGGTTCTTCTTCCAGACCCTGTGGCGGATGCTCGGCTTCATCCTGGTGCGCGACCCCGGGGCGGCGCTCGACGACCTGGGCGCCCTGGGCTGGATCTACGGCCACGCCGGCCAGATCATGCTCGCCAAGCGTCGGCGCCGGAAGCAGGCGCACGCCGACAAGGACGTGGTCAAGGCGCTGCTGCCACCGCCGTGGCTGCCCTACCGGCACGGTCTCGACTTCGTCTCCGACGTCGCCAACGCGGTCACCCTGCAGGCCTCCGACATCGCCGAGCGGCGCCAGATGGCCCAGGCCGAGGCCGATCCGGCCTCCTTCGCCGCCAAGCGCCAGGCCGAGCGGGCCCAGCTGGAGGAGGACGAGATCCCGGCCGAGACCGGCTGGCTGGTGCGCTTGTTCACCAACCCGGTCGCGGTGCTCCTGGTCGTCGTCGGCATCCTCGGTGTCATCGGCGCCCGTGCGGCGCTCGGCGGTGTGGCCGGCAGCGGCCTCGGGCCGACGCCACAGAACGCGGGCGACTGGTGGCAGCTGCAGTTCGAGTCGTGGCACGCGATCTCGCAGGGCACCGGCGTGCCCGCGCCGCCGCACGTCTTCCCGCTGGCCGTGCTAGCGACCGTCCTCGGCGGCAACCCGAGCCTGGCGGTCAGCGCGGTCATGCTGCTCAGCTTCCCGATCGCGCTCGGTGGCGCGTGGCGGCTGCTGCGGGTCGTGGGCCGGCTGATCAGCCACCTCGGCGCACCCCGCTGGCTGCTGCTGTGGGGCGCGACGGCGTACGCCCTGGTTCCCTACGTCAGCGGTGCCTTCGGTGACGGCCGGATCGGTGCGGTCGTGGTCGGCGCGCTGCTGCCCTGGCTCGCCCACGCCGCGCTCGGGTTCAGCGATCCCGTCGCCGACCGCCGCTGGCGCGCCGGGTGGCGCACCGGCCTGCTGCTCACCGTCATCACCGCCTTCGCGCCGATGGCCTTCCTGGTCGCGGCCGTCTTCGCGGCGGTCATCTTCATCGTCGCCCGCCGGCTGATGCCCGCCGTGCTCAGCG
The DNA here is from genome assembly GCF_042730435.1 of Nocardioides sp. NPDC059952. Lineage (NCBI taxonomy): Bacteria > Bacillati > Actinomycetota > Actinomycetes > Propionibacteriales > Nocardioidaceae > Nocardioides > Nocardioides sp. NPDC059952. The sequence goes on from NZ_JBHWLY010000051.1 coordinate 26,234, forward strand.
ACCGTGACCAGTGGGGTCCGCCCGCGGCGGCCATCGCGACACCGGTCGGGCTGCTGCTTCCCTGGTGGCTGCCGGCGATCTTCTCCGGCGGCTGGGCCGGTCTGCTGCTCGACCCGGGCCGGCTGCCGGCTCCGGCCGCAGGCGGGTTCGACCTGCTCGTGGGCCGCCTGACCGGGCTCGACGGTGCCGATCTCGGCGCCCCGTGGTGGCTGGGCCTGGCGCTGCCGCTGCTGGCCGTGCTCGCGCTGATCCCGAGCCGCACCCGGATCCCGGTCATGGTCTGCTGGATCGGCGCGGTCGCGACGGCGGCCGTCACGATGCTGCTGTCCTGGATCCCGATCCCGCTCGACGCCGGCATCGCCCGGGTCGGCTGGGGTTTCCCGCTGGTCGCCATCCAGGGCTTCGCGGTGGTCGCGGCGGTGCTGGGTGCTCAGGGTGCCATCCTCGACGGCCTGAGCGGGCTGCGGAAGGTCATGGTCGGCGCGGCGGCTGCGGCCGCGGCGGTCGGTGTCGTCGGCAGCCTCGGCTGGTTCGTCTACGCCGGCACCGGCAACCTCACCGACAACACCCGGGCCCTCGGCCACATCGGGGTGCCCTCCTACATGCTCGACCCGACCTCGACCACCCTCGGGCCCGAGGACGGCGTCCTCGTGCTGCGCGGCTCGGTCGACGAGGGCATCCGTTACGCCGTCCTCCGCAACGACGGGATCACCCTCGGTGAGGACGAGATCGCGCAGGTCGCCGGTGGCTCAGAGGAGCTCACCGGAGTCGTACGCCGCCTCGCCGCCGACCCCGACGACGCGGTGATCGGTGATCTGGCCGCCCAGGGCGTGGCCTACATCGTGATGCCCGGGCCGGCCGACTCCTCGGTCGCCGAGGGGATCGACGCCTCCGGGTCGGTGACCCAGGCGAGCACCGTCGAGCGCTCGACGCGTGCCTGGCTGCTCGACTCCGAGCCGAGCGACCCGGGCGTGACCGAGTCGCAGTCCATCATCCGTACGATCCTGTTGGTCCTGGCCGGGATCGGGCTGTTCGTGGTCCTGGTCCTGTGCCTGCCGACGCTGATCCAGAGGAGGGAGTCGGCATGAGCCATTCCCGTGACCCCTACGACCGCTCGCGCGAGCCGCAGGCTGACGACGTCTACGGCCAGGAGCCGTGGATGCTGGACCCGTATGCCGACCCCTACACGGGTCAGACGGCCCAGACGCCGCCGGAGGGCTACACGCCGGAGCAGCTCTACGCCCAGGAGCCCTACGTGCCCGGGCCGGAGACCGGACAGATGCTCGCGCAGACCGGCTACCCGCCGCCCTACGAAGGTGACTACCGGACCGGCGAGTTCCAGCCTGCCTACGAGCCGGAGTTCGAGGCCTGGCCGACCGCGGACGAGATGCGGGCGGGGGAGCCGGAGCTCCAGCACGAGTTAGAGCCGGATCGTGCCAAGGGTGGACGGATGGCGGCTGCCGCCGCGGCAGCGGCCGCTGCTCGACCCCGGCTGCGCCGCGTACGCAGGCAGCGCGGCCGCCGCCTCGACAACACTGTGCTGGTGGCGCTGGGTCTGGTCGGCGCGATGGCAGTGGCGCTGCTGCTCAACCGGCCCCACCAGTGGGAGCAGCCGAAGCTGGCCGCCGACAGCAGCGCGCCGACCGCGGCCACCGTGGTGTGCCCCGGCAAGCCGAAGTCCGGCGCCGACCAGGTCGCCGTCACCAACGCCGCCGAGGGGTCCGGCAAGGTCACGCTGACCGGCCCGGGCGCCGGCAAGGGCGCGGAGGCCACCGTGGGGTCCGGCAAGGTCACCAGCGCGTCGGTCAAGCCCGGATCGGTCGTGGTCAAGGCGGGCAAGGAGGTCGCGCCCGGGCTGGTCGCCGGACGTTCGACGACCAAGCCGCTCGCAGCGACGGGGTGCATTCCCCCGCAGGCCGAGGCGTGGTTCCCCGGCGTCGGTGCGGGTGCCACCCACAACTCGATCCTCGAGCTCACCAACCCCAACAGCGGCGCGGCCACGGTCGACATCTCGCTCTACGACGAGAAGGGCGTGGTGGCCGTCCCCGAGGACCTCCGCGGCGTAGCGATCCCGGGCAACACCACCCGCACCTTCGACCTGCTGCACGTGATCCCGCGCAAGGGCGAGCTCTCCCTGAAGACCACGGTCGTACGCGGCCAGGCCGGGGCGATGGTCCGTGACCGTGCCGTCGCGCTGGAGTCGCAGGCGGCCACCGAGGACTACTTCCCCGGCCAGTCGACGCCTGCCGAGACCAACCTGCTGGTCGGCTACCCGAACAGCTCCGCGAGCCGCACGCTCACCGTCACCAACCCGGGCGATGCCCAGGTGAGCGCCGAGCTGCGCCTGCTCACCCCCAAGAACGTGCTCACCCCGGAGGGCGCTCCGGAGATCCGGGTGCCGCCCAACGGGCAGGTGCAGGTAGACCTGACCAAGCTGCTCGGCAAGGACAGCGCCAGCGACGCGTACGGCGTCGAGATCGTCGCCACCGGCCCGGTCGCCACCGCGATGCGCTCGGTCGACGGGGGCGACGTCGCGATCACGACGGCCACCGAGACCATCTCGGAGCCGACCGCGGTGGTCGTCCCGGCCGGCGCCGGCGTCGGCAAGAAGAGGGTCCTGATCTCCGGCCCGGTCGCCAAGACCGGGGCCAGCGGAACCGTCAAGGTGGTCCCGGTGACTGCGAAGGGCAAGGCGCTCAAGGCCAAGTCCGTCAAGGTCGGTCCCGGGCTGGGCGCCGAGGTCGAGGTGCCCGCGGAGGCGGCGCTGATCCAGCTCGTCCCTGAGGGTGTCGAGGTCAATGCGGCCGTGGTGATGAGCGGCGATGGGGATGCGGTGGTTCCGTTCCGTCCGCTGCGGACCGAGGTGCGTACTGCTGGGGTTGCTCCTGGGTTGCCGTTGCCGTTGGAGCCCTGAGTCTTCAGCGCTGCACGTCGGCGGGTTGGTGTGTTTTCGGGGGACTGTTGCCGCCGACCCTTGCTTGGAGGGTGTTCTCGGCGGCGTCCGGAGTAAAGGACGGCCTTCGGCCGCCGGCTTCGCCGGTCGCCTTCGGCGATCCTTGACACCGGCCGTCGCCGAGAAAGATTTGGCTGGCTATCGGGTCGGCGGCAGGGGTTTGGCGCGGCGATCCGGGTCGGGTAGGGGCTTGGGATCTGAGGGTGAACGAATTTTCGTTCACGCCGAGATCGCCGTGGGGCGGTCGGTGGCGTGGGTGAATGAAAGTTCGTTCACCAGGCTGGGGTGAAGAAACTTTCGTTCACCGCGGGGCGTCCACCGTCCGAGGAGCGTCTACCCCGCGGCCACACTGGGGCCGCCGCCCCTGATAGCCAGCCAAATCTTTCTCGACATGGTCCGGTGTCAAGGACCGCGAAGCGGCCGGCGAAGCCGGCGGCCGCAGGCCGTCCTTTACTCCGGGGCAGGTCGAGAAACACTCGAGGACAGGGTCGGCGGCCCAGACCAGCCCCAATAACTCAGCACCTAAGAGACCGGAACGAGACGTCCCAAGCCTCAGGGCTGATACCGAGGATCGACGTCCTCGGCAGCGATCCCGAGCAGATCCGCGATCTGCTCGACCACGACCATGAGCACCATCGCCTCGACCTCGGAGCGGGTGTGGCAGCGGTGCTCGATCGGCCGCCGGTAGATCACCAGCCGGGCCGGGTTCGCGCCGGAGCCACGCTCGAGCGACCCGAGCGGGATGTGATCGTCGACGGTCCAGTCCTTCGGGATGTCGGGCGACTCCTCGACGGCGTACTCGATCAGGCCCAGCCGTGACTGCCAGCGACCGTCGATCTCGGTCACGATGGCGAGCGCGATGTCGTCGAAGCGCTCCCGGCGGGTGCGCAGGACCGGCACCTTCGGGTCGGTGGGAACGGCCACCGGGCCACGTGTCCCACGGCCGTGCCGATCCCTGTGCCTGGTCATGTACGCGAGCCTAACTGCGCGGCTGGCCTCAGGGGAGTACGGTTCACCCGTGACTGCTCGTCGTTGTTCGCGTACCGCCTGCCAGCGTCAAGCCGTCTGCACGCTCACCTATGTGTACGCCGACCAGACGGCCGTTCTCGGCCCGCTGGCGACCTATGCCGAGCCGCATGCCTACGACCTGTGCGAGGAGCATGCCGAGCGGCTGTCCGCGCCCCGGGGCTGGGAGGTGGTCCGACTGGCTCGCGAGCCGGTGGACCCGCAGCCCAAGGGCGACGACCTGCTCGCGCTGGCCGATGCCGTCCGTGAGGCCGCGAGGCCACCGGCTCCGTCCCCGCGAGGGCCCGTCGGGGCCCCTGGGCAGGACGACGCCGACGAGCCGGGGGCGAACGACGGCCAGCCCCGTCCGGGCGGCACCCGCCGCGGGCACCTCCGCGTGCTGACCTCGGAGTAGGACGACTAGAGTTCCGGACATGCCGGAGAGAGTTGACCCCGACATCGCCAACGCCGTCTTCAAGGCGTACGACGTCCGTGGCACCGTCCCTGATCAGATCGACGAGAACCTCGCCCGACGCGCCGGGCGGGCCTTCGTGCACGTCACCGGCGCCCGTCGTGGCGAGATCGTCGTCGGCCACGACATGCGCCCCAGCTCCCCGGCGCTCGCGGGAGCCTTCGCCGAAGGTGCGACCGAGGCCGGCGCCGACGTGACGATGATCGGGCTGGCCTCGACCGACGAGCTCTACTTCGCCTCCGGTCACCTCGGGCTGCCGGGTGCGATGTTCACCGCCAGCCACAACCCGGCGCAGTACAACGGCATCAAGCTGTGCCGCGCCAACGCGGTCCCGGTCGGCGCCGAGACCGGGCTCGACGAGATCCGTGACCTGGTCATCTCCGGCGAGGTTCCGATCGCCGATGTCGCTGGCAGCATCAGCGAGACCGATGTGCTGGAGGCGTACGCTGCGCACCTGCTCGGTCTGGCCCCGGTCAAGGGTCGCCGGCTCACCGTCGTCGCAGACGCGGGCAACGGCATGGCCGGCCACACCGCACCTGCGGTCTTCGGCCGCCTGGGCCCCGAAGCCGTCGAGATGATCCCGATGTACTTCGAGCTCGACGGCACCTTCCCCAACCACGAGGCCAACCCGCTCGACTCGACCACGTTGGTCGATCTGCAGGCCAAGGTGCGCGAGACCGGCGCCGACGCCGGTCTGGCCTTCGACGGCGACGCCGACCGCTGCTTCCTGGTGGACGAGAAGGGCGAGGTGGTCAGCCCGAGCGCGATCACCGCCCTGATCGCCGAACGGGCCCTGGCCCAGGAGCCGGGCGCCACGATCATCCACAACCTGATCACCTCCCGCGCGGTCCCCGAGATCGTCACCGAGCTCGGCGGCACCCCGGTACGCACCCGCGTCGGCCACTCCTACATCAAGGCCGTGATGGCCGAGTCCGAGGCGGCCTTCGGTGGCGAGCACAGCGGCCACTTCTACTTCCGTGACTTCTGGCGCGCCGACTCCGGCATGCTCGCCGCGCTGCACGTCCTCGGCGCCCTCGCCGAGACCGACCAGCCGCTGAGCGAGCTGCTGGCCGCCTATGCCCGCTACCCGATGAGCGGCGAGATCAACTCCACCGTCCCCGACCAGGCCGCCACCGTGGCCGAGATCGAGAAGGCGTACGCCGGGCGCGACGGTGTCACCGTCGACAAGCTCGACGGCCTGACCCTCTCCCACGCCGACTGGTCGGTCAACGTACGCGCCTCCAACACCGAGCCGCTGCTGCGGCTCAACGCGGAGGGCAAGGACACAATCACCATGGAGCGCGTGCGCGACGAGGCGCTCGCGATCATCCGAAAGGACAACGCATCATGACTGGCGCAACGACCCCCCTGGGCCTGAGCGAGAAGCTGCTCGAGATCATCGTCTGCCCGCAGTGCCACGGCGACCTGCTGCCCGTCGAGGCGACCGTGCCCGACCAGGATGGCGAGCTGGTCTGTCAGGGGGAGTGCGGCCTGGCCTACCCGGTCCGCGACGGCATCCCCGTCCTGCTCATCGACGAGGCTCGTCCGACCAAGAGCGAGTGAGGCAGCGATGACCTGGTTCGACGAGTCGAGGCTCGACGACGAGCGAGCGCTGGCCGGGATCGACCTGCTGCTGCGCTCTCTGGCCGAGTCCGGAGCCCGGGTCCGCCGGGAGGCTGCGGGTGCCGCAGAGCCCCTGCAGGAGGCCGTACGCCGCGCCGCGGAGACCGGCCGACCCCGGGCCGTCGTCGCCGCAGGTCCCGACTCGCGCCTGCTGCGCGCCGTCCTCGAGCCGTTCTGCCCGGTGCCGTTCGTCGCCTGGCCCGCTCCGGGCCTGCCGGGCTGGGCTGGAAGCCTCGACCTGGTGGTCGTGCTGGCCCCGACCGGCTCCGACCCGGGTGAGGCCTCTGCCGCCGCGGAGGCCGTCCGCCGCGGCGCCCAGCTGGTCGTGGCCGCTCCGGAGAAGTCGCTGGTCGCCCAGCACGCCGAGGGTCGCGACAGCACCCTGCTCCCGGTCGAGGGCGGCGACACGCTCGCGATGGCGATCCTGATGCTCACCTACCTCAACTCGGTCGGTCTCGGCCCGGAGGCCGACGCGGACAAGGTGGCCGACGCGCTCGACGACGTCGCCACCGCCTGCTCACCGCGTCGCGACATCTCGGTCAACCCGGGCAAGATCCTGGCGATCTCGCTGGCCGACTCGCTCCCGGTCGTGTGGGGTGGCTCCGTCCTGGCTGCCCGCGCTGCCCGCCGTGTCGCCGAGAACCTGCGCCGGGCCAGCGGCCGAGGCGCCATCGCCGGTGACGCCGACGACCTGCTCCCGGTCCTCGAGGCCGCCCGGCCGCGCAACGTCTTCGACGACCCCTTCGCCGAGGAGCAGGCCTCCGCGCGTCCCGTTCTGGTCATCCTCGACGACGGTGCGACCGATCCGATCATGGTCGAGCAGCGGCGGTCTCTCACCGAGGCCGCGGACACGCGCGGCGTACGGGTGGAGGTGGTCGAGGCGAACACGACCACGGAGGTCGCCCGCTACGCGTCCCTGCTGCTCCAGGGGACATACTCCGCGGAGTATCTGCGTTTGGGTCTGGTTAACGAAGGTTAATTCCGGATGACGGACAGATCCATGTGATCTGCCTCATGTCTCACGCTCAGGGGTGTCGGCGACGCGTCGCCATGGTGGGCGACCCCTGGACGCGGGGGAGTGGACCGCTGTTTGATTTGGCAACAAATCAGACACATAGCGGTCACACCCCCACCCTGGAACAGGATCCCCCTCCCATGAGCCAGACCAAGTTCGTCGTCGCCGGTGCCTTTGCCCTCCTGGGCGCGATCCTCTTCAGCGGCCGGCTCTCCGCCCCCGCTCCACCCGCGACCGACGAAGCGAGCGCCGCGGCCGGCGGCACCCTCCGGATCGGCGTCGACAGCGCCGAGCCGTCGTACTACAAGATCGACGGCGTGACCAAGGGCTTCGACTACCAGATGGCGCGCAGCGTCGCCGAAGGCATGGGCGCGGAGCCGGAGTTCGTGGAGATGGAGTTCAACGAGCTCTTCCCGGCCCTCGAGGCGGGCAAGATCGACATGATCGGCGCCCAGGTCACCAAGACCGACGAGGCCGAGCGGAAGTACGACTTCAGTGCTCCGTACTTCGTGACGTACGTGTCTTTCCTCGCCCCGAAGAGCTCGGCGATCAAGACCCGCGACGACATCGACGGCAAGAGCGTCGCCGTCGTCGAGGGCACCATCCAGGAGCGCTACCTCGAGGAGCAGTACGAGGACGTCACCGTCATCAAGGCCAAGAACGCGGACGCCGCGGTCAGGTCGATGGGGCGCGGTGAGTCCGACGCGTTCTTCTACGGCGCTCCCTACTCCGAGTCGATCATCAAGGGTGCGCCGATCCCGCTGACGGAGCCGATCGTCTACCAGGCCGAGGATGCGCCGATCGGGTTCGTGGTTCGCGAGGGTGATGAGCGCAAGGAGCGGATCGACGGGGTCATCGAGGACATGGTCCTCAACGGCGAGTGGGTGAAGATCAAGACGGACTACTTCGAGGCGGTCCCGCTCTCCGAGTTCTTCAGGGAGAAGGGCGCCTGAAGCGCGGTTGTCTGCGTTTGGGCCTGTTCGCCGAGGAAGCCGTCCTGAAGGTGAACGATGCGCGTGATCTGTGTCACGCACTGCGGTCAAGGTTCGGTCACGGATCGTCACAGATAGTGACGACGATCCTCGAAAACCTGGACGCGAGGTGGCAGACAGGTGTTTGATGCAACATCGTCCGGCCACTCCTGGCCAGCACGTCTCGGATTCTCGGCGCCGACGTGACGGGCATGCCCCACCATCCCGAAAACACAGGACTTCCGCATGAATCACATCAAGTTCGTCGTCGCCGGCGCCCTGGCCCTCCTAGGGGTCCTGGTCATCGGCGGCTACTTCGCCGACCCCGCCCCCAAGGCGACCGACCAGGAGAGTGCCGCCGCCGGGGGCACTCTGCGGATCGGTGTCGACGGCACCGAGCCCGCTTTCTACAAGGTCGACGGCGTGACCAAAGGATTCGACTACGAGATGGCGCTCGGCGTCGCCGAGGGTCTGGGTGCCAAGCCCGAGTTCGTGGTCATGGATTTCAGCGACCTCTTCACCGCGCTCGAGGCAGGTGAGATCGACATGATCGGCGCCCAGGTGACCGAGACCGCGGAGCGGAAGCAGGACTTCGACTTCACCGCGCCCTACTTCGTCACCTACCTGTCGTTCCTCACCCCGGAGGACTCGCCCATCAAGAACCGCGACGACATCGACGGCAAGAACATCGCTGTCGTCGAGGGCACCATCCACGAGCGCTACCTCGCCGAGCAGTACGAGGACGTCAACATCATCAAGGCCAAGGACGAGGACTCCGCGGTCAAGGCGATCGAGACCGGCAAGGCCGATGCGTTCTTCTACGACGCGCCCTACACCGCGCCGATCATCAACCGGGCGCCGATCACCTTGAAGGAGGCGATCGTCTACCCGGCAGACGACGCTCCGATCGGTTTCGTCATGAAGAAGGGCGACGAGCGCAAGGAGCTGATCGACGGGGTTCTCGAGCAGATGATCCTCGACGGGGACTGGTTGAAGATCAAGAAGGAGTACTTCAAGGAGTACCCGCTCTCGGAGGTCTTCAAGGACAAGGGCGCCTGAGGTTGACGGCGCTCGCCCCGCCTTGGGGCGCCTGAAGTCCAGTAGCCTACGATGCCCGCTGGCCTGGCTCAGCCGGGTCGCAGCGTCTCGGCGCACCCCTCCCCCCAACCAGGACGTCGTATGAAATCCCTGAAGTTCATCCTTGCGGGCGCGGTCACCCTTCTGGTGATCCTGATCGTGGTCTCCAACACGGTGGAGACGACCGGCCCCTCCTCTGCCAGGCGCAGCAGCGCGGCCGATGACGGCCAGCTCAAGATCGGTGTGCTGGACAGCGCCCCGGTGTACTACACCGAAGGGTCCTCCGCCAAGGGCTTCGACTACGAGGTGGCCCTCGGTGTCACCGAGTCGCTCGGCATCAAGCCGTCGTTCGTTCCGATGGACTTCGCCGACCTCTTCACGGCCCTCGACGAAGGCAAGATCGACATGATCGCCTCCCAGGTGAGCGTGACCGAGGAGCGCGAGGAGGCGTACGACTTCTCGCACCCCTACTTCGTCACCTACCTGTCCTTCACCACCCCGAAGAACTCCCCGATCAAGAAGCTCAAGGACGTCAACGGCACCCGGGTCGCCATCGTGGACGGCACTGCGCAGGAGAGCATTCTCAAGGCACGCTTTCCCAAGGCCGAGATCGTGAAGCGGAAGAACGAGGCGGCCGCGCTCGAGGCGGTCGCCACGGGCAAGGCGGACTCGTTCTTCTACGACGCGCCGTTCACCGATGGGCTGATCAAGAGCGCCCCGATCCCGATGGAGGAGCGGATCGTCTTCCCGTCCGACAAGGCCCCCATCGCCTTCGTCTTCCGCAAGGGCGACGGGCTCAGGGACCAGGCCGACGACGCCATCGACGAGATGATCGTCAACGGGGACTGGCTGCGGATCAAGACCGACTACTTCAAGGAGTACCCGCTCTCGGAGCGGTTCCGGGAGCAGGGCGTGGAGTAGCACGACCCGCCCGCTAAGGTTCGAGTCATGAGCGAGCGCCAGCGAGCGACAGTGGGCCTCAGGCCGTCGCCTCCGTATTCTCTGCCCTTCGCAACGGAGGCGACGGCATGAGCGCCGGACTCTTCGCACTTCTCGACGACGTAGCCGCCATCGCCAAGCTGGCGGCTGCGTCCGTCGACGACGTCGGCGCTGCCGCCGGCAAGGCCTCGGCCAAGGCCGCGGGTGTCGTCATCGACGACACCGCCGTGACGCCGCAGTACGTCCACGGTATCGCCGCCGAGCGCGAGGTGCCGATCATCAAGAAGATCGCCTTCGGCTCGCTGCGCAACAAGCTGCTGATCATCTTGCCGGTGGCGCTGATCTTGGCGCAGTGGGCGCCGTGGGCGATCACCCCGATCCTGATGCTCGGTGGCGCCTTCCTCGCCTTCGAGGGTGTCGAGAAGGTCCTGGAATGGGTTCGGCCGCACGAAGAGGCCCACGAGACGCCGGTCGCCCTGGAAGGTCCCGAGGCCGAGAAGACGATGATCTCGGGTGCTGTACGCACCGACCTGATCCTCTCCACCGAGATCATGGTGATCGCGCTCAACGAGGTCATCGACCAAGGCTTCTGGATGCGTCTCGGTGCCCTGGTGGCGGTCGCCTTCCTGATCACGCTCGTGGTCTACGGCGTGGTCGCCCTGATCGTGAAGATGGACGACGCCGGCCTCTCGCTCTCCCAGCGCCCCAGCGCGTTCGCCCAGCGGCTCGGCCTGGGCATGGTCTCGGCCATGCCGAAGGTGCTCGCCGTGATCTCGGTGGTCGGCACCATCGCGATGCTCTGGGTCGGTGGCCACCTGATCCTGGTCGGCGTCCATGACGTCAACGGTCTCGCCGCCGGTCACCCCGGTTGGGCATGGCCCTACGACACCGTCCACCATCTCGAGGAGGAGGTCCACCACGCGCTCGGTGCCGTCGGCGCGGCCGCCGCCTGGCTGGTCAACACCTTCTTCTCCGCGGTCGTCGGACTCATCGTCGGAGCGATCGTGGTCGGCGTACTCCACCTGCTGCCGTTCAAGAAGAAGCACTGACGCACCTGCGCCTACCCGGCCGCGGCTGCTCGGGCCTCCCCGGCCTCGATCTCGGCCATCAGGTCGATGACGTAGCGGGCGAAGTCGATCTGGATGGTGTGGCGCGGGGCGGCGTAGTACTGCTCCAGGTGAGCCTCCTCGTCGGCCTTCAGGATGCGCTCCTGCTCCTCGACAGGTGGGAGCGCATAGCTCCCGGTGAGCAGGCGGGCCAGGAGCTTGGACTGCTGCTCGGCGAGGTTGACGATGGTGGGGGAGGACTGGGCGAGCCCCATGAAGTAGAGGTGGTCGGCGCCCGGCTTGATCATCCGCTTGAACAGCGGATAGCGGTGGTCGGCATCGGGGTGCAGCGAGACCTCGGCCGGGTCGAAGAACGGGAACGACATGTCGTATCCGGTTGCCGCGATCACCACGTCCGCCTCGACCGACGATCCGTCGACGAGGTGCACCATCGATCCCTCGAACCGAGCGATCTCGGGAAGCATGTGGATGTCGCCCGAGCCGGCTTTGGTCAGGAAGTCGGCGCTGACCGACGGATGCGCGGACAGCGGCTCGTGGTCGGGCTCCGGGAGTCCGTACGTCGACATCGACCCGACCAGCTCGCGGATCAGCTCGCGGGAGGCCGCCAGTGCCTGTTCCTTGGGGATGTCGGGCGGAGCCATCACCTTGTCGGCAGGCTGCCCGTTGCGATACTTCGGCAGCACCCACACGCCCCGTCGCGCGGAGACGTACAGCTTCGACGCCATCCACGGCGAGGACAGCTCCGAGGCGATGTCCATCGCCGAGTTGCCCATCCCGACCACGATCACCCGCTTGCCGCGGATCTCGACGGGCTCGAACGGGGAGACGTAGGAATGGCTGTGGATGATCTCGCCGGCGAACTCGCCTTCCCACGCCGGCAGCCGTGGTGACCAGTGGTGGCCGTTGGCGACCACCAGATCGGTGTAGGAGCGGGTCTCTCCGGTCGACAGCGTGACCTCCCAGGAGCCGTCCTCGCGCTGCGTGGCTCGTTCGACCCCGGTGTTGAACGTGATCTGGTCCCGCAGCCCGAAGTGGTCGGTGTAGTCGCGGAAGTACCGGTGGATCAGGGTGTGGTGCGGGAAGTGCGGGAACGACCCCGGCGCGGGGAAGTCCTCGAACTCCAGCCGACTGGTCGAGGTGTCGATGTGGAGCGACTCGTAGACCGAGGAGAGCCCGTTGGGGTTGCGGAAGTACCAGTTCCCGCCGATGTCGTCGGAGAGCTCGAACTGGTCGTAGGCGACCCCGAACTCCTTGAGCCGCTTGGCCGTCGTGATCCCCGAGCAGCCGGCGCCGATGATGCAGACCTTGACCTCGGTCATCGGGCCACCTCCATACCTGCCGCCTCCACGCACTCGAAGGCGGTGCGCACGTAGGCGTCGGTGCGCTGCGAGGAGGTCATGTGCTGGGTCATCCGGTTCATCGCGTACGCCACCGTGACCCGTCGTTCCAGGTCGTTGACCACGATCGCGCCGCCATAACCGGTCCACCAGCAGACCCGTCCCTCGGGCACCGCCGGCGCCGCCACCGGCTGCGGCAGGCCATAGCCGATTCCCCATCGCATCGGCGTCAGGAGCACCTGGTCGACACCGTCGGCCTGTACCTCGAAGATCCGCTCGATGGTGGCGGGTGACAGCAGACGTACGCCGTCGACCTCCCCGCCGTGGGATACAGCGGACTGGATCCTGGCGATCGAGCGGGCGTTGCCGTGCCCGTTGATCCCCGCCAACGAGACCGTACGCATCGGGGCCGCGTTGAACTCGGCCGGATCCAGCTTCGGGTTGACCAGCGTCGGGATCATCAGGTTGCCCTCGGGCAGCGCGGCGATGTCGATCCCTCCGGGCGGGGGAGCCTCGAGGTCGGCGCAGCGGCCGAGCTCGCTCTCCCGGACACCCAGGTGGAAGTCGGCCCCCAGCGGCCCTGCGACCAGCTCGGCGAATACCTCCGAGAGCGGCTTCCCGGTGGCGCCACGGACCAGGCCGTCGACCAGATGCCCGTAGGAGACCATGTGGTACCCCGACCCCGAGCCCGGCTCGAACCAGGGTTCCTGTCGGGCGAGCATCTCGTTGGCGAGCGGCAGGTCCAGGAGCGCCTCGGTGGAGAGCGGCTCGGTCCACCCGGACATGCCGGAGGTGTGAGAGAGCAGGTGGCGGACGAGGACCCGCTGGTCGGCGAACGAGGGCCAGTAGTCCGCGACCGGAGCGTCCAGGTCCAGGTCGCCGCGGTCGGCGAGCACGAGCGCGGTCAGAGAAGCCATCGTCTTGGTCACCGACCAGACCCGGACGATGGTGTCCTCCTGCCACGCCTCGCCCGGGCGGGCCTCACCACCCCACAGATCGGCCACGAGCTCGCCGTCACGGATCACCGCGAGGGAGGCACCGAGGTCGGCTCCGGAAGAGAGGTTGCGCGCGAGCAGGTCGCGCAGAGGCTCGTACGCAGGGGCGCAGACGCCCTGGACCGTGTGCGGGTCGGGTGTGGTTGCCGTCATGCCCGGCAATAATAGGAACTCGTTCTAGTTTTCGACAGGGTTACAGGCGAACTGTTGGTTGCGGATTACCGCTCCCGTCAACCAGCGCTTGTAGTCTGAGGGCAACCTGCGTGGGAGATCCCGCTGATGCGCAGATGCGCGACGCAGGCCCGCATTAACTTCGGTAAGGAATAACCATGGACTACAAGGTTGCCGACCTGAGCCTGGCCGAGTTCGGCCGCAAGGAGCTCTCCCTCGCCGAGCACGAGATGCCGGGCCTGATGGCCATGCGCGAGCGCTACGGCAAGGACCAGCCGCTCAAGGGCGCCCGCGTCGCCGGCTCGCTGCACATGACGATCCAGACCGGCGTCCTGATCGAGACGCTGACCGCGCTCGGCGCCGACGTGCGCTGGGCCACCTGCAACATCTTCTCCACCCAGGACCACGCCGCCGCCGCGGTCGTCGTCGGCGACGGCACCCCGGAGGCCCCCAACGGCACGCCGGTCTTCGCCTGGAAGGGCGAGACCCTGGCGGAGTACTGGGACGAGGCCGAGAAGGTCTTCGACTTCACCGACGAGGCCGGCAACAAGGTCGGCCCGAACATGCTCCTCGACGACGGCGGTGACATCACCCTGCTCGTCCACAAGGGTGTCGAGTTCGAGAAGGCCGGCGCGGTGCCGGGCCAGGACTCCACCGACAACGAGGAGTTCAAGGAGGTCCTCCGGGTCCTCGACCGTTCGCTGACGAACGACCCGCAGCGCTGGACCAACATCGCCAACGGCATCAAGGGCGTCACCGAGGAGACCACCACCGGTGTCCTGCGCCTCTACGACCGGTTCAAGGAGGGCTCGCTCCTCTTCCCGGCGATCAACGTCAACGACTCGGTCACCAAGTCCAAGTTCGACAACAAGTACGGCTGCCGCCACTCGCTCATCGACGGCATCAACCGTGCCACCGACGTGATGATCGGCGGCAAGGTCGCGGTCGTGTGCGGCTACGGCGACGTCGGCAAGGGCTCGGCGGAGTCGCTGCGCGGCCAGGGCGCTCGCGTCATCGTCACCGAGATCGACCCGATCTGCGCGCTGCAGGCGGCGATGGACGGCTACGAGGTCCGCCGCCTGGAGTCGGTCGTCGAGACCGCCGACATCTTCATCACCACGACCGGCAACTTCGACATCATCCGGGTCGAGCACTTCGAGAAGATGAAGAACCAGGCCATCGTCGGCAACATCGGCCACTTCGACAACGAGATCGACATGGCCGGCCTCGCCAAGATCCCGGGCATCGTCAAGGACGAGATCAAGCCGCAGGTCCACCAGTGGATCTTTCCCCCCAAGGACGGCGCCGACGGCAAGAAGATCATCGTGCTCTCCGAGGGCCGCCTGCTCAACCTGGGCAACGCCACCGGTCACCCGAGCTTCGTGATGTCGAACTCGTTCACCAACCAGACGCTGGCGCAGATCGAGCTCTTCACCAAGACCGACGAGTACCCGATCGGCGTCTACGTCCTGCCCAAGGCGCTCGACGAGGAGGTCGCCCGCCTCCACCTCGGCGCCCTCGGCGTCGAGCTCACCGAGCTCAAGCAGGAGCAGGCCGACTACCTCGGCGTCCCGGTCGAGGGTCCCTACAAGTCGGACCACTACCGCTACTGATCAACGTCTGAACCGCCGCCGAGTCCGGGGGGGGGGGAAGGAAAAAACCCCCCCCCGGGGGCGGGGGGTGCAGGCCGCCGGCCGGCGGAGCGGGGGTGTCACAGACCCGACAGCGGGAGGGGGGGGGGGGGGGTGGAGGGGAGGAGCC